>JACMLS010000566.1 GCA_014379485.1 Bacteroidia bacterium
GTGCAAAATTTAAACCCATTCAGACTTTAGCGGGTAAAAACGGAAAAGCTACTTTTAACGTTACAGAAATTGATAGTTGCGAAAAAGCAGAGCTTCCTGAGCCTGTCTATGCGTAAATGATTGCGCCACGTTTTGCCACAGTCCCGATTGCTATCGGGATCGCGGATTACCAAAGATTTTGACACACAGATTTTTATTTTTCTAATTATTAATCTGCGAAAAAAATCTGTGCAATCTGTGTCAAAAACCTCCAAATAATGGATTTTACCTGTTTAGTAACAGGAAATTGAGCTTAAATAATTAAAAACAAGAGATTTATCTAATTAATTAAGCCGCTTTTAATAATTTGTTACCTTTGCCCTCCATAACAATTGTCAATTAAAAGGAGATAGATAAAAGTTAAAAAAAGTTCCATAAAAGTTTATTCTTTTGCGGAACTTTTCTTTTAAGGAGACAACAAAAAAACAAAACTTATGGCTAATTCTCAAGTTACTATGGAATCTCACCACTCGAGTATGTTCGAATCTGTGCTGGCGAGATTAGACGCAGCGGCAAAATTGATGAATCTCTCTGAAGACGTTGCAAAAGTTCTCAGAAAACCCCTTAAAGAAGTAATTGTTAGTCTTCCGGTTATGATGGATAACGGTAAGGTTGAAGTTTTTCAGGGATACAGAACCGTGCACAGCACAACACTGGGGCCATCTAAAGGTGGAATCAGGTTTGCAATGGATGTTTGTACAGACGAAGTTAATGCACTGGCTGCCTGGATGAGTTTTAAATGTGCGGTTGCTCACTTGCCTTACGGCGGAGCAAAAGGTGGTGTAAAATGCGATCCCAGAAAAATGAGTGTGGGCGAATTAGAGCGTATGACCAGAGCTTATACTAAAGCAATGGCTGACATTTTTGGAGTTAATAAAGATATTCCGGCCCCCGATATGGGAACAAGCGGAAGAGAAATGGCCTGGCTGCTGGATGAATATAATAAGATAAAAGGAGAAGACTGCCCTGGTGTTGTAACCGGAAAACCAATTGTACTTGGCGGTTCTTTAGGAAGAGATGCAGCTACTGGCAGAGGAGTAATGATCTCTGTTCTTGAAGCATTAAAAAAATTAAATCTCGACCCTAAAAAAGTTTCTGCCGCTGTACAAGGTTTTGGAAACGTAGGAGCACACGCAGCCCGCTTAATTGCTGAGCAAGGAATTAAAATTGTTGCCATTTCAGATCATACAGCCGCATTCCACAACGAAAACGGCATTGATATTAAAGCTGCGCTTGATTTTGCAGCAAATAACGGTAAAGTCTTAAAAGGATTTAAAGGCGGCACAGAGATCAGCAATGAAGATCTGTTGACTTGCAAATGCGATGTACTAATTCCGGCAGCCATTCAAAACGTAATTACAGAAGAAATTGCGCCAAGAATTCACGCAAAACTTATTGTTGAAGGAGCAAACGGACCTACTACGCCTGAAGCAGACCACATTTTAAAAGAGAAAAAAATTATAGTTGTGCCAGATATTCTTGCAAACGGCGGTGGTGTAACCGTTTCTTATTTTGAGTGGGTGCAAAACAAATACGGCCATTACTGGACAGAAGAAGAAGTGAATCATAAACATGATTTGAGTATGAAAACCGCTTTTAATAATGTGTGGAATGCTGCTGATGAGTTTAAAACCACCATGAGAATTGGTGCTTATATAGCCGCATTAAGAAAAATTGAGCAAGGCGTTAAATTCAAAGGGAATTATTAATCCTGTTTAAAAGTTTTTTTTTGAAAAGATCCTGTAAGAAATTGCAGGATCTTTTTTATTATATTTGTTATACACCCTTTTCTGCAAGCCCCATGAAAAAAACTTTACTTTCCCTTGCCATTCTTCTTTCAGCTTCTTTTTTATTTTCGCAAAAGCCTGTAAAGCAGATTTCAAATGCCGAATATGATCTTTTAAAATCTACAGGATTGCTTGATGCATCTGTTCGATATTCAATTTTTCCTGATAAAGGAAATAACGCAGGCATTTTGCCTTTTACAGCAAAAGCAATTTCGCCATCTATAAATCCTAATTCACTTTCAGGCTGCTCTTGTGTTATTCCGCTTGATGCAACGTTTTCTGTAGCGCCTTTTACAATGGGGGTTGCTCCTGATTACAGGAACGATGATGGCTCAACAAATTCAATTGCTTTGCCTTTTAATTTTTGTATGTATGGAACCACTTATACTTCTGTTTTTATTAATAATAATGGAAATGTGAGTTTTGTTAGTTCATCGGGCGTTTTCAGTTCAACCGGATTTCCCAATAGTACAGATATCATGATCGCTCCTTTTTGGGCAGATGTTGATACAAGAAATCTGGCAAGCGGCCTTGTTCATTATAAAGTAACTTCAACTTCATTAATTGTAAAATGGGATAGTGTTGGATATTATTCTCAGCACGTAGATAAGCTTTGTAATTTTCAGCTGATCATAAGCGACGGAACAGATCCGATAATACCAAACGGAAACAACGTTGCCTTTTGCTATGGCGATATGGGCTGGACAACAGGCGATGCATCTAATGGCATTGCAGGTTTTGAAGGAGTTCCCTCTACTGTTGGTGTAAACA
>JACMLS010000567.1 GCA_014379485.1 Bacteroidia bacterium
AACCGAATCCCGATAGCTATCGGGAGTAAACCGTAAACTTTTTTGGAAGACGAATTAATCATAAATAAGGGGTACCTGGATGATCTTGGCGTGGCTGATCTGGTGGCCTTGCCCATTTATTTAATGGTGATCATTTTTATTGGAAGAAACATCAGGAATAATAATATTGAATTAAAGCCTTATTTCAAATATTTTACCTTAGGTCTTTACGCAAAAATTTTTGGGGCCATTGCCTTTTGTTTCGTTTACACCTATTACTACAAAGGTGGAGATACGATTGCTTACTACGAATCTTCGCGTGCCTTTGCTAATTTGCTCACAGAGAGGCCCGGAGATTTTGCCGATGTCTATTTTTCACCTTCTTCTACAAACGGGCTTAATACATTTAGTTATCGAACCGGTTATCCATGGGCTTATATGTATTTTGAGGACCGAACCTTGTTTCTCATAAAATTTCTGACACCCATTGTACTGGTTGGTTTTAAAAGTTATCTTCTGTCTACCATTCTATTATCTGTTATTTCTTTTTCTGGTTTATGGCAGGCTTTTAAACTAATGATCAGGTATTATCCGCAGTTTACCAAAGAGTGTGCAATAGGAATTTTATTTATGCCTACCGCTGTTTTCTGGGGTTCGGGTATGCTCAAAGACAATGTTACCCTGTCAGGAATTTGCTGGTTCATTGTTGCTTTTGAGCGCTTTTTTATCAGTAAAAACGGTGGCAAAAAATTTCTTGCTGCGTTTTTAATTTCGGGGTATTTGGTTTTAATGATCAAACCCTACATTATCATGACCGCTTTTCCGGGCATCATTATCTGGTTGTTTTACTCAAGGATCTACAAAATAAAAAATCCGTTTTTACGCTACAGTTTTATTCCGTTCATTATGGCCATAAGCGTTTTTGGCGGGTACATTGTGCTTGCCCAGCTCGGGGACCGGCTCGGAAAATTTTCGTTGGATAAACTGATGGAAACGGCAACGGTTTCGCAAGAAGACCTTAAGCGTGATTACTATCAGGGAAACTCTTTTGATATTGGAACGATAGATCCGACTATACAGGGATTTCTTGAAAAATCTCCGCAGGCAACTTTGGCGGGTTTGTACCGGCCCTTCTTATGGGAGTCGAAAAACGTGGGAATGATTTTGTCAGGGCTGGAAAACTTTTTTTTGCTGGTCGTTTCTCTGGTTGTAATGATCAGATTAAAAATATTCGGGCTTTTTAAATATCTATTTGATAACCCGCTTTTGCTTTTCCTTTTTCTGTATTCTATACTTTTTGCTTATTCCATTGGAATCTCCACTTCCAATTTCGGAGCGCTGATACGGTTTAAGATTGCTTATGCACCTTTTTTTGCCACTGCTTTTTTAATTTTGTACAGAATGACTTCTAAGAAATACAAAAATCGGTAGGTTTACTTCTTTGCGCTTTCCAGCACTTTTAGTTTCTGTTCCCAAACCCAGGCTGTTGCCATTATTTCGTCTATAGAATTTTCAGGTTCCCAACCCAGTTCTTCTTTGGCCAGGTTATTATTTGCATAGATCTCTACCACATCTCCTGCGCGTCTTGAACCAATTGTGTAATTCAGTTTTTTACCGCTTACTTTTTCAAAAGAGTGCAATGCTTCCAAAACAGAAATCCCTTTTCCGGTTCCAAGATTGTATATTTTATAAAAATTATCTTTCTGTTTCAGTAGTAACTCAATTGCTTTTACATGTGCGTTTGCAATATCTGTTACATGTATAAAATCGCGTATACACGACCCGTCTCTTGTAGAATAATCGTTTCCAAACACTGTAAGATCATCGTATTTTCCAATTGCAAACTGGGTAATTGCCGGTACAAGGTTAGATGGTTTTCCAATTGGCATCTCTCCGGTTAAGCCGGAAATGTGAGCACCTGCAGGATTAAAATACCTGAGAGAAATTGCTTTAAATGTGGGATTTGCGGCACAATAATTTTCAAGAATTCCCTCACAGACCTGCTTGGTGTGGCCGTAGGGAGATTCTGCTTTTTCAAAAGGAGTTTCTTCTGTTACCGGCAACTGATCTGTATTTCCGTAAACAGCACAGGAAGAAGAAAAAATAAAATTCTTTACTTTATAATCTTTGCAAACACGCAACAGGTTAATGAGTGAGTTAATGTTGTTGGAATAATAACCCAGGGGCTTGGCCACAGAATCAGGAACCGATTTGTGAGCAGCAAAATGCACAACGCCAACAATATCCCTGTGCATAGAAAATATTTTTTTCAAAGAATCAAAATCGCAAAGATCCAAAGGGTGCTCTGTAACTTCTTTTCCAGAAATTTCCATTATTCTTCCGTACGTGCTCTCATCGGAATTAGAAAAATCATCAATAGAAACTACATCAAAACCTGTTTTCGCAAAAAGTTCAAGAATAGTATGAGATCCTATATAACCTGCTCCGCCTGTAACTAATATTTCTGCCATAAAAAAATTTTAGGTTTAAAGATAGATAAATTATATAATCTCGTGCTTTTGTATTTAACTATGAATTTATCTGTTTGAAAACCAATAAACCTATTTAATCGACAACACTTGCAAGCACTTCGACAAAGCGTAAAAAAAACATCAGTTAACAAATAAATAACAATTAATAAGCATGCAAATTCT
>JACMLS010000568.1 GCA_014379485.1 Bacteroidia bacterium
CAGTGCAATATTTACATCGCGCTGTGTGTTCTCTATGATCTTTGCGGCTTCGGCAACTTTAATGTTTGCGGCTCTGTGCGTTCCCGGTTCAACAATAATTTCATACACTTTTGCAATGTTGTCTAAGCTTTCTGCATCGCAACCTGAAACAACTTTTAAAATTTTTGTAATGGTGTGTTCTTTGTCGCCCGGATTAATCCGCTCAGGAGAATATCCTACTTTAAAATCTTTTTTAAATTTTAAACCAGACTCTTTTTCAAGTACCGGAATACAATCGTCTTCTGTGCAACCAGGGTAAACAGTAGATTCATACACCACATAATCTCCTTTCTTTAAAACTTTTCCAACTGTATGAGAAGCGCCTAACAGTGGTTTCAGATCAGGCAAATTGTGTTCATCAATAGGAGTTGGAACCGCGATAATAAAAAAGTTGGCTTTTTTAAGATCTTCTAACTTGTGTGTAAAAAGAATATCCGAATTTTTAAATTCTTCTTTAGGAAGTTCCTGGCTGGGGTCAATTCCTTTTTTCATCAGGTTCACCCTTTTTTCATTAATATCAAAGCCAATCACTTTTACTTTTTTAGCGAAAGCCAGTGCAATAGGAAGTCCGACATAGCCTAAGCCGATTATTGCCACTTTGGCTTTTTTGTCAATTATATTTTTATAAATATTGTTCATCGCTGGGTTGTTTCTAAGAATTTAATTCGATTTTAAAACTTCTTTTGTTCTAAGGTCATAAATGCGCTCAATAATATCCACTACTTTCATTCCTTCAAGCGCGTTGGTAGAAATAGAGTTTTTCCCTCTTATGGTTTCAACAACATTTTCAATTACCATGTTGTGGTTGTTTGCTGAGCCTTTGTAAGCACCATAATCATTGGCAGGGTTTGTTGCGTCAAGTACTGGCATTGTATAATCTTTTATGTTGCAAACCTCAACAGCGTCCATATACTGTCCGCCTACTTTTACGCTTCCTTTACTGCCTATTATTGTAAGTGAGCTTTCTAAATTTTTATCGTAAACAGAAGTAGAATAATTTATGCAACCTATTCCTCCGTTTATGAATTCAAAATTTACCAGACCACTGTCTTCAAAGTCTGTACTCTGTTTATGATTAAAATCCTGAAATTTGGCTTGTATATCTTTAATATCTCCAAAGACCCAGAACAAAATATCTATCCAGTGAGAAAATTGTGTAAACAAAGTTCCGCCGTCTAAGTCTTGTGTTCCCTTCCAGTTTCCTTTCTTGTAGTAACGATCGTCTCTGTTCCAATAACAATTGAGCTGTACTATATACACATCGCCTATTATTTTTTCTTCTACAATTTTTTTAAGCCATTTGCTGGGAGGAGAATAACGGTTTTGCATTACGCAAAAAACATTTTTGTTATTCTGAAGTGCTTTAAAGATCATTTGCTCGCAGGCAGAGCGGGTAAGGGCCATTGGTTTTTCGCAAACAACATGTTTACCAGCGTCTAAGGCAAGCAATGAGTGTTGCGCGTGTAAACCATTGGGCGTGCAAACATTTATTACTTCAATTTCAGGATTTTCAGAAAGTAATTCTTCGGGTGTCGTATAAAATTTTTCTTTAAGATCACTTAAGCCTATCTGTTCTTTAGGAAGGATATCGCATACAGCAATCAATTCGCAATCTGCATTTCTGCGAATCATTTCTGCATGGCGTTTACCAATATGCCCTTGTCCTATTACTCCAAATTTTATTTTGCTCATGTCTTGCCTCCCGTCGCGATGCTTCGCAACACTACATTAGTTTACTAACAACTTCGTTTTCTAATTTATATTTCTCTTTCGATTCATAACACTCTGCAGTTCCTTCGTGATTAAATTCCAGGCGGTTTCCATATTCACTCATCCACCCAATCTGGCGTGCCGGATTTCCGACCACCAATGCGTATGCCGGAATGTTTTTTGTAACAACAGAACCTGCGCCAATAAAAGCAAACTCACCAATATCGTGTCCGCAAACAATGGTTGCGTTTGCTCCAATACTCGCCCCACGTTTTACTATAGTTTTAGCGTATTGTCCGCGACGGTTTACATGGCTGCGCGGATTGTTTACATTGGTAAAAACCATGCTTGGTCCTAAAAAAACATCATCTTCGCAAATAACACCTGTATAAATTGAAACGTTGTTCTGCACTTTTACATTATTGCCCAGTTTAACGCCCGGAGAAACCACAACGTTTTGCCCAAGGTTGCAATGCTCTCCCAATTCACAATCATTCATTACATGAGAGAAATGCCAGACCTTTGTGCCTTTGCCAATTTTACAACCTTCGTCAATAATTGCTGTGGGATGTGCGTAGTATTCTTTTTCCATGGTTTTATAGAGGAGACAAAATTAACATTATTGCGAAAATAAGAAGAGAATTTAGCGGTAAGAAAGGGAAATTAATCGAAATGGAGAAGAAAAACTATCTTTTAAGCCCAAATGGCTCGAATCCTTGAGATTTTGCGCTTAATAGTACTTATTAAATTCAGCCTTCAATTATTTTCCATTCTCTTTTTAGTTATTTCTAATGCCTCATGCAGTTTTTCCTGAAGTAATTTTTTGCTCGGTAAACCAGTAAAATATTCTGCAACTTTAATCCCTGATTTTTCTAATTGAAGCAGTTCCACTTGTTCTCTGTTCCCTTCAGCGCATAAAATCAATCCCAATGGAGTTTTTTCTCCGGTCTCAATTTCATTTTTTTCAAGCCAACTCAGATACAGTTCCATTTTAGATTTATACTCTGCTTTAAATTTTCCCAGTTTCAAATCTATTGCTATTAATCTCTTTAATTTTCTATGATAAAAAAGCAGATCGAGTTTATAATCTTCACCGTCTATGATCATTCTTTTTTGACGTTCAACAAAAGTAAAGCCCTGGCCAAGCTCCAATATAAAATTTTCGAGCTCTCTTAAAATTGCATCTTCAAGATTTTTTTCGCTATAGGTGTCTTTTAAACCCAGGAAAGAAAGAAAATACGGATTCCTGAAAACCAGGTCAGGTGTAAGCTTATCTTCCTCACGCAATTCCTTTAGTTCCTGTGTTATCAATTGTTTTGGTTTCTTGCTAACAGCGGTTCGTTCAAACAGCATACTGTCAATTTTTTCACGTAACGTTCTTACACTCCATTTTTCAACTCTGCACATTTCGGAGTAAAATTCACGTTGCAACAGATCTTTTAATGGCAATAAAGCAATAATATGGGTCCAGCTTAATTGTCGTATCATTGACACGACAATTTCTTCATTGGGAAAAATGCTTGCAAACTGCATCATTCTTCTTACGTTCTTTTCATCGAATCCTTTGCCGTATTGTACCTCCAATTGTCGCGACACTGTCGCGACAATTTGTTTTCCGTATTCAGCACGCGTGGTTTGCAGTATTTCAATATTTATTCTCTGACCAATTTTCCAATTGAGAAATGTAAGCGTTGAGTTTACTGTTGCTGCTACATGATGGCGGCTTTGTTCTATTAGTCTTGAAATTTCAGTGAACAGGAGCTGATCTGGTATTTTCTTTTTGATTTTTCTCATTTTCATAGGTTTAACATTGTTTTGATAATAATATTATCAAAACTGGGGAGGCAAAATAGGTTTTTATTTTTAATTGCAAAAAATAATTTGGGAAAACACTTTTGATTTTACAGGCTTTCTGAGTTCAGTTACAAATGGAATTAGCGCGGAGTTTTTTTGCGATAATTTATTATCCAACACAGGGCTACAAGAAAAATCAGGTAAAGTCCCCCTTTTAGAAATTTTATGAGGTAAAAGTTATCAGGATAAATTGTGGTGTGCCATGTTCCGAAAAGTTCATGAGCCTCCAATTTTGTAAAAAAATAAGAAACCAACCAGGTAAACAAAATAATAACGGAAATGTAAATGTTACTTCTGAATTTTTTCTTTAGAAATATAAGTGCGATAAGATATTCGTGAAAAAATGCGAACCAAAAGTTGTGGTTATACTTCCCGGTCATGCGGTTTATGAGTGGGTAATTTTCAAAATCATCTTTTGAAAAAACAAAAAGAACTATTATACAGATGAAAAATAAAATGTAAATAAAAGTTCGTGTAAGAATGAGCCAGTTATTATATTTAATTAAAAGTGAAATGGGAATATGAAAGACCTTAGTTCTCTTTTTTAAAAAGAACAGAATAATTGTAACTGGAATAAACCCCAAAAGAATTGTATCGGAAATAAGATTGATGATAGCTTGCACAAAAGAATTAATTGGATTGAAAAAAAACTATCTTTTCAACTCAAAAGTCTGAAAGCCTTTGGTTTCACTTTCTTCGGCAATAACTTCCTGCACCTGCGCAAGTCTTGGGCCAACGTAGCACCAGTTAATGAATTTGTTTATTTTTTCTTCGTCGCCCTCTGCTTCAATGTAAACATCTCCGTCTGCAAGATTTTTTACATAACCTGTAAGATCAAGTTTAGAAGCCTCTGCCTGTGCGTTAAAACGAAATGCAACGCCCTGAACTCTTCCTTTTACAGTTATGTTATAGTGACGAAGCATCATATTTTTGTAAAGTTGTAGTAGACTAAAAACGAGTACAAAATTCCGGCAAGCATAACAAATTTAAGAAACATTCCTGTCTTTTTGAATTTTTTTGGATTTTGGGAGTTTTTGAGCAGAAAAGAAAAAATAATTAAGGGCAGGCAAACAAGCGTAGAAAGGTAGATTACAGATAGTTGGTCATCATATTTTTCCCAAAGCAGGTACGAAATAAGGCCGAGGCTGCAAATAGTTAAAATGTTTATTACATGCACAATATTTTTGGTTGCTTTGATGCCCAAGGTGATTGGAACTGTTTTTCCGCCGGTTTCCATATCGCCCACAAAATCTTCCATGTCTTTTACAATTTCGCGCATCAGGTTGGTGAGAAAAGCAAACACACCTAAACAACATGCGGAGTAAAACGGAATTTTAAAATTAATGGCTTCAATTTCCATTCCAAGATAAGTTGGATTGTCTACAAAATCTTTAAAAAAGGGATTCATTACATACGCGCTGTTGTAGTTGAGTGTAAGCAAATGCAATTCGTAAATGGCAACTATTAAAGGAACAAGCGCAGTAAAAAACGCAACAACTACATTGCCCACAAAAAACATTTTTTTAAAGTTGGTAGAATAAAACCAGAGTAGGCCGGCCACAATAACATGTATCATTCCCAACTGAAAATTTCCGGCTTTGTGGCCTACGTAAATGCCTAAACCAATTCCGGTAAAATTAATAACGGTGTGGGCGGCCATAGCCACTCTTCTTTTTATGCCGCGGTCAATAACAATACTGTCAGGTCTGTTTATACGATCTGTCTTTACATCAAAATAATCATTTATAATATAACCGGCCGCTGCAATCATAACCGTTGAAAGTGAGAGCAGAAAAAAATCGAAATGAGACAATTGCATTCCATAGCTAAAAGGAGCAAAGGTTCCGGTTGTTTCATAATATTGCGCCAAAGCTCTGTTGGGATGAAACATTTCGCCGGGTAAAATAAAATATTCGAACAGGTACTGAGTGGCTGCAATAATCAGCAAATTCCCGAAACGAATTAGTTTGAGAAAGGAAATGAATGAATTTGTTTTTGCAACTGATTCCACTGACTTTTTTTTTGAAAATTAAATTCTTTTAAAAAAAAACAACTAACAACCTTTACTATCGCAGTTCGGGTGGACAACACCCGAACGACCTAAGAACTAAAAACTAACTAACCAATAACCGAAGACTGTAAACTTTTTTTACCATTTAGAAATTTCCCATTTTCCCTGGCAGCGCATTACCTGTTCTACTATGTCTCTTACGCAACCGTCGCCACCTTTTTTTGGTGAAATATAGATGCAAATTTCTTTTATTTCTGGCGCAGCATCTTGCGGACAAACCGGAACGCCCACACGTTTCATTACTTCCCAGTCCGGAAGATCGTCTCCCATATAAGTAATAGTGTTTTCTTCAATATTATTTTCAGCAATAAAATCTTTGTAACAGGCTAATTTATCGTGCTGGGAAAAAAACAAATTTGTAATTCCAAGACGTTCAAGCCGCCCCCTGATTGCTGTTGATTTTCCCCCTGAAATAATACAAATGGTGTATCCTTTTTTTATTGCAAGTTGCAAAGCATAGGCATCTTTGTTGTTGAAACTTTTTATGGGCTCTTCTCCCAGAAAATATACTTTCTCTTCTGAGATCACGCCGTCAACATCAAAAATAAATGTGTTAACTGTATTTAAACGCGTTTTAAAATTCATTTGTACCGTTTAATAATACCCGAAGTTAGCAATTTATATATTTTTTTGTGCTCAGGATATTTTTTGAGCAGTTCTTTATGCCTGTCAATTACTTTTTTATCCTTACGGCGCGCAGGTCCTGTTTGTGCGGCAAGGCTTGTAGAGGTTTTGAGTTTCTCTGTTGTTTTTTGAATTAGGGGCAACAGAAGATCCATTGTTCCGGCTTTTTCTTTTTCAAGAAATTCTGCCGAGAGTGTGAATAGAAAATTACTGAAGTTGGCACTCATCACTGCTGCCAGGTGAAGCTTTTCGCGCTTAGCAGAATTGATCTCCAGCACTTTTGTACTAAGTTTTTTTGCAAAGGAGAAAATTTCTCTTTTTGTTGCAGAATTATTGCCCTCAACAAAAAGAGGAATCTGCTTAAAATCTATTGTATCGTTTTTAGAAAAAGTATAAAGCGGGTAGAATACCCCGTAATTTTCTGAAGAATTTTTTAATTCACTTATGCTAACAGAGCCCGAGCAATGAATTACAATTCCGTTTTTTATTTTTAAGTGTGAAGCGGTTTTTTTAATTGCATCGTCACTCACACAAACAAAATAATAATCTGCATCCTCAACAATTTTTTTTAGATCGGTTGTGAAAGGAGCTTTGAATTTTGCGGCAAGTGCAGAGGTATTTTGTTTTGTTCTTCCAGCCACTTGTTTCAGCCTAAAACCTTTTTTTACCAATGCAGTACATAAGTGAAAGGAAAGGTTGCCTGTTCCTATCATTACAAAACTTTTAAATGTATCAGACAAGGTTTTCATCTGCCTCAGGCTTTGGTTTGCTTTCGGTTTTCGCTTCAGACTTTTTTTCGTTTTTAGAAGAAATGCGGTTTTGCCTTATACGATGAAAAACGGCAAGGCCTGTTCCAAAAATCATGATCAGGCAACCTCCCCACAAAACATTTATCCACGGAAACTCAAAAGCTTCCATTACAATAAACTCTTTTTTCTTTGCTACTTTTTCTGAAAGTGTAATTTCTACGCTTCCTTCTTCGGGATTTATTTTCCAGAACACAAATTTAAGCCCAAGTGTATCGTCTATAAATTCAGTCGGAATCACTTCCCGGTTACGCAAAATGTATTGTGGATATACCTTGCGCACTTTTTTCTGCATATCAAAAACACTCAGCACAGCGGTCACCACCAAAACCGAATCCTGTTTTTTAAATTCCTCTTCGTTCAGGCTGGTTTTAAGAGAATCAAGTGTAATTATGTATTCATTGGTAACAATAGAATCTGTTAGATGTATTACGTTATTTTCTGTTCCAGTCCAACCGTTCTGCACTTCAAGTTCTTCTTTACTTACTGTTTCTGCATAAGTAATGTCGGTATAAACATCTTTGCTTAAAAAGTGTTTTGTATCGGGTTCGTTTGTGCTGCCCATGCGCTCGTTCAATTGTATGAGCGGGTATAAAGTAAACTGGTATTCTTTTTTTCCGTTCACTTCAGAAAAATATTCTACCTGGTAATAAACGTTGATTCCTTTTTTCTCTTTTCCTTTATAGGTCACAAAATATTCTCCCATAGCAATGGTATCGTTTTTCTGAAGAAAGATATTTGTGTTGTTGGAAAATTTAGGGCCAAGCGCAGAAATATCTGGCCCGCCTGCTTTGTTTTTAGAAATAACTCTTTTGCCTGAGTTGGAAATTACGCAACCTATCATAACCATTGCAAAGCCAATGTGTGCAATAGCAGAGCCCGCGTTCTTTATTTTTCCTTTTAAGACCCTTACAAAATATTCTCCGTTTGCAAACAGGGCAAAAAGCGCAAAGAAAATAAAGAAGGGACTTACACCAAACGAATTTTTTTGTGCGGGCGAAGAAGCTGCATAGCTTGCTGTATTGTAAAAGTTAGAAACTATAACAGCCGTAGCCACAAATGCCAATATGCCTGAATAAATGAAATTTGTTTTCCATTTACGCATGTCGGTATTTTTGTATTTAAAAAATTGGGTGATGGCCATAAGCCCGAGAATAAAAATACCGAAGATGAGACCAATGATATTGTAAAGATTTATTCCGTTGTCCTGCAAATTTGTTTTTGTACCAAACATGCGGTTAAATACCGGAAGCGAGGTAAATGCTCCAACAGCAATTGCAAATAACATTAATAACAAGGCTCCAATAAACATCCAGAACTCTCTGCTCCACGCTCTCTCTTCTACTTGTTCGTATTGCAGAAAGTTTTTAAAATATTCGTAAAAAATAATTGCAATGGTTCCAAATCCCCAGATCCAGTAGATCAATGTTCTGTGGCCAATTAATTCGCCAATTACTATTAATAGTGCAGTAACAGAAAAATAAATAAGTCCGGCCCACCATTTTTTCATAAGAAAAGCAACGGGCATTGCCATAAAAAACATCAGAAAGAAAACAAGAAGTCTTTCTAAACCTAACTCAGTAAATGCGTGTACGGATGAGTCGCCTAAAATGCCGCTACGTGTTAAGAAGGTAGAGTATAAAACAAGTATAAAAGTAACAACAGAAAAAATGTAAGTAGAAAAAACAGAACGGCCTGTTGATTTATTGATGAGAATTAAATGCGCGGTTCCCACTAAAGTTAACCAGGGAACAAAAGAGGCATTCTCTACAGGATCCCATGCCCAGAAGCCGCCAAAGCTCAATGCTTCGTAGGCCCATGCCCCGCCCATTAAAATGCCGGTTCCTAAAACAAGTACGCCAACAAATGACCAGGGCAAAGCTATTTTTTGCCACTCTTTATGTTTGCGCGTCATCAATCCGGCAATAGCAAAACAAAAAGGAACAACGGTTAATGCAAATCCTAAAAATAATGTGGGCGGATGAATGGTCATCCAATAATTTTTTAGAAGCGGATTTAAACCGTGGGCCGTTTTTGCCATTTTAGAAACATAATTTTCATCCTGAAAAATTGGTGCGTTAAAATTTTCGGCAGCATCGCGTAATAATGCAAAAGGATTTTTCCCAATTGGAAGATCTTTAAAATAAATTCCAACCACCATAATGCATAAGAAGGTTTGCACAAGCCCTAACGGAACCATTACCGGTGCTTCCCATTTTTTTGAAGTGCACATTAAAATAACTCCGATTACTGCATGCCAGAAAGTCCAGAGCAAAAAGCTTCCGGCCTGATCTTCCCAAAAGGCGGCAAAGACGTAGCGGGTCTCCATTTCCATGTTGGTATGTTGCCATACGTAGGTGAACTCAAAATAATGGTTGAGCATCATCCAGAAAATGCTTCCAATGATTCCGAAAACAGAAATTACGTGAATGGTGAAAAACGTACGCGCGAGACTTTTGAAGGCTGTGCTGTTTGGATTACGGAAAGAAAGGTAATAGGAAATAGAACTGAAAAGTGCCGCAGCCAGCGCTACAGAAATAAATGCATTTCCAAGATTTGCAAGCCACAAATGTTCGTTATTGTATATTATTTCTTTCGGCATTTTTACGAACCGCGAAGATAGCGATTGTTAGGGGAATTTTAGCCGGTTTTTCTCTCGCTAAGGCGCAGAGACGCTTAGGTGTTTTGTCTGCGAATGACACGAATTTTCGCAAATCGATAACGCAGATTATTCATTTGCGAAAATTTGCGCCATTAGCGGCTCCCTTTTTGATTTTTTCACCCTACGGCGCAAAGTACGCGACGATTGTTTTATTTGCGAAGATTAGTGCAATTAGCGGCTCCCTTTTTTTTGCGGATTATTTTTCTGCCATTGGCCCGGCTTTGTTGTATTTGGAAGGGCATTTGAGCTGAATATTGTCTGGCTTTACGTGGAATTCGTTGTTGATGAAAGATCCTGTAACAACAATTTCATCTGCAGGAGTTGATTTTTCAAGATCGTGTGGTTTTACCTGGTGCAATACGACTTTTCTTGAAACACCTTTTTTATCGAGCAAGTAAAAACTGCATTCGTTAGGGTTAAGCTCCGGATCGTAAACAAGCGTTTGAGTCTTATCTAAAGTTCCAACTACTTTACAATCCATATCAGGGTTCTGCGCAGCATCTGCAAAGGTGCCAAATGTGTTGGTGCTGAAGCTGAAGGCAACAATGGTTCCGGCCATTAGTGCAATAACAATGATTAAAACGATGTGAATTTTTTTCATGACTTAATTTTTAATAATAATCTGTGCCTTAAATCTGTGGTAATTTGCGCTCCCGATAGCTATCGGGACTGTGGCATCATTTAAACGTATTTGTCGTTAATTTTTTTCTCTATTCGTGTGATCTTTCTGTCCATTAAAAATAGATAAAGTGCCATTCCTCCAAACACAATAGAAACAATGGCTATAACTAAATAAATTTTTCCTTCGCGGTAAAAAAGATCTGCCATTTCTACGGGCTCGCTGTTTTGTGCGGAAAGTGTTGCAGAAAAAAAGATCAGCAAAATAAATGCAATAAAATATTTAGTCGTTGCCATATAAGTATTTTCTTTTAAGTTTTTCTGTTCGTACGCGGATCTCTGTGAACCATACACCCATCAGAATCCAGCCAATGCAAGCCGGGTAAAAAACGGTGCGCATATTATTATCCAGGTCGTATTTTCCAAAAGCCATGTTGCCACCGTTGCCGGGATGCAAAGAATCTACAAAACGCGGAATGATGAGAATAAAAACAATCATCATTACATAAGCAAAAATATTGTAGATGGAAGAAATGCGCGCTTTCTTCTGCTCATCGGCAATAGAAGAACGCAATACAAAATAGGCAAGGTAAATTAAAAGAGAAGCCGCAACCCCATTCAATTTAGGGTCGTTTGTCCAAAAATTGCCCCATGTAAATTTTGCCCAGATAGAACCGGTAATAAGGCCTATTAATGCAAAGGGAATGGCTGCAGAAGCAGATTGAGAAGATTTAATATCTGCATCTTCTGAAGATTTACTTAACGCAATAACAGAGTAGATAACAGAAATTGTAGCCAGCACAATCATGGCAAACCACATAGGCACATGAAAATATAAATTGCGGATAGATTCACTTACGCGGTTTACTGCGGGAACTGGAATAAGAAAGCCACCAATAATGGAATACAGTACTAATAAGACGCCTAATATTTTCCACCAATTTTTCATTTTCCGCCTTTAGTTATTTGTTGTCTTTGTTGGTTAATGGTTAAAAGTTATTTGTTGTAATTAATTGTAATTGGTTGTGTCCTTATTTCACGCTTATCTACTTAGTCTTATATCTCTTTGTCTCCTATCTCACATCCAGATTCGTAACATTCGTACTTATTCGTAATTCGTAGTTTTATTCTTTCCAAAGGTACGGAAATAGCAAATAACAGAGAACGATTACCATTACGTTTAAAGCTCCCAGAGCCATTAAATATTGTGCACAACCTGCAAATGAACTTCCCAAAGCCGCCAGTAATGAAATGCGCATGGCAATAAGCATTAAGGGAAACAAAAGCGGAATGCTTAGGACAGAAATAAGTGTAAAACTTCCGTTAATTTTAGAAGCAATACCTGTAGTCATAGTTAAAATACCCGAAAATGCCATAGAAGCAAGGCAAATATTTACAACAAAGAGCGGAATATTCTTTACAAGGTTGCCTATGAACCAGCCGTAGAAAAAGAATCCGGTAAGGCTCACAACCAGCACAAGCAACATATTATAAAACAGTTTAGCAAGAATAAGATGACGCGGATCATAAATTGTATAGTTATACAGTGCCCTGCCTTTAACTTCTGAGGCAAAACTTTTAGAAACAGAAATAATGGAATTAAAAAGTAGAATGATCCACAGTAGTGCATTCCAGAAACCACGGTCTTTTAGTTCGCTTCCAATAAAGGCAAGATAGCTTAAGTAAATGCAGCCAACCAGGTATAAAATTATTCCGGCAAACGAAGCGCGCTGCCTGAATTCAAGCACAAACTCCTTTTTTACAAGGGCCGATATTTTAGCGAAACTCAATTGAGAAATTTGGGGGCAAAAGTAGTAAAAAAAGGGGGGAATAGGGGATAGGATATAGGAAATAGGGTCGTCGAAAATTTCCCCTATTCCCTAACTCCTATTCCCTATCTCCTTTTACCCCTTCGTCTAATATTTATGGCGGGTATGGTAGTATTAAACAAATTCTTATAAATTTGCCCTTCCATTTTAAAAAAGACAAACATGGCATATTTATTTACATCAGAATCAGTGAGCGAAGGGCATCCTGATAAAGTAGCAGATCAGATCTCTGACGCACTTATTGATAATTTTCTGGCGTTTGACCCGCAGTCTAAAGTTGCCTGCGAAACACTGGTAACTACCGGGCAGGTAATACTTGCCGGCGAAGTAAAATCTAAAGCGTATCTGGATGTGCAGGAAATTGCACGCGAAGTGATCCGTAAAATAGGTTATACCAAATCAGAATACATGTTTGAAGCAAATTCTTGTGGAATACTTTCTGCAATACATGAACAGTCTTCTGATATTAACCAGGGTGTTGAAAGAAAAAATAAAGAAGAGCAGGGCGC
>JACMLS010000059.1 GCA_014379485.1 Bacteroidia bacterium
CAGTTATGAATTGAAAACAAATGAAACGGTAAACGATTGGTCTGATCTTGTAAATTTTATCAATAAAATAAATAACACCACTTCTTCCGTTTGGATCGATTCTGTTTCCGTGTATTTTAATCTGAATATGTACCTTAAACATTATGCTGCTACTATGTTGTTCGGTTATTTGGATTCTTATACCGGGTCAGGACATAATTATTATTTGTATCATAACACTTCAAGCAATCAGTTTGAATTTATTGAGTGGGATGTGAATGGTTCTTTCGGTCGGCATCATCCGTCAGGACAAGGTTTGACCAATGAAGCATTGTTAGATCCGTTCTGGGTTCCCACACCGACAGGAAGCAGACCCTTGCACGAAAAAATTCTTGCGCAGTCAACTTTGAAACAGGAATACGTTATGAATTTGTGCGGCTATCTGAATTCTTATTTTGATACAACTTCTATGTACGCGCGTATTGATTCAATGGCCAATATAATAAGGCCTTATGTGTATGCAGATCCGCGAAAGCAATTTACCAATGCAGATTTTGAAAACAACCTTGCAAATGATTACGGAATGAATACACCGGGCTTGAAAAAATTTGTGAGGGAACGAAACGCTTATTTAGATTCCGCCTTGAGTAGTTATGGCTGCGCTTCTGTTTCTGTTTCATTCATTGAAAAAAAACCTGCTCAGATTTTAATTTATCCCAATCCTACAGAAAGTGTCATTAACATTAAGATTTCGGAAGAAATGAAAGGAAGCTTTTTTTTTATTTTTGATCTATCGGGAAGAAAAGTAATGAGCGGAAAAGTAGGAAATGAACTGAGTATTTTAAATCTCGAAGAATTAAGTCCCGGAATTTATTTCTTCCAAATGGAAAAACGAGCGGGCTCAATTTTTAAATTAATAAAACAATAACCGTTACGCACCTATTTGCGCGTTGCCGGGTTGCAGATTTTATTTCTGCCGGATAAAGCACCTGTTACTCTTTCAGGGTAAACAACTGAATCGTATATTTAGAGAAAATTCAGGGTATTGTTTTATAGCGTGCTGATTAAATATTTACATAAGAAGAGAAAATACAATTCTGCATTGTTTTTTGCAGGTTGTATGATCTGTATTTCAACTTTTCTCACTGCACAAAAAAACAAATCCGATAGCTATCGGATCGATTCGCTGCAGAAGAGGCTGCAGATTCTGGAACAGGCCACGGGATACGCGAATGACACTGACAGAGTGAATACTGTTATTGAACTTGGAGTTTGTATTGTCAAATCCAATACCGATTCGTCTATTACACTTGCCACCAAAGCGCTCCGGCTGGCTGAAACAATTCAAAATTTATCAGGGGCAAAAGGGTGGTTGTATGGAATGGGAAAGGCGCACAACCATATCGGAGTTTGTTATTCTATGAAAGGAAATTTTATTGCAGGAGTCAGTGAATTCATAGAAACACTTAAAGTGCTGGAAACAATTGAAAAGTCTTTGCCGGTAAAAAACACCTCCGATATTCTGCAGTTCCGCGGAAGAGTTTACGGTAATATTGCCGGTGCATACCGCGACATGGGAAATTATCTGAAGGCGCTTGAGTATTCTTTTAAGGCCCTTAAGGCAAATGAACAAATAGATTATAAGAAAGGAATTGCCAGAAATTTTGATAATATAGGTTCAATTTATTTAAAGCAAGCTGATACAGCCAACGCAAGAAAGTACTTTTTAAAAGCCTTACATGTAAATGAAGAAACGGGTTACAAAACAGGAGTGGCAGTTAATCTGAATAGCCTGGGAAATCTTTTCACCAAAGAGCAGCAACGCGCAAAAGCATTGTATTATTACGCTAAAGCTCTTAAGCTGGATATAGAGATCGGAAATAAAAATTTTGTAGGGGTTGTTACCGGTAACATAGGCAGTGTTCTTGATGACCAGGGCGATTCTGCCATTGGAAAAGGCAACCGCAAATTTGCGCTTGAGAAAAAATATCCGGAAGCGTTAAAGTATTTTTATGAGGCAATGAAGATAAGCGAAGAACTGGGCGCAAAAACAAATGTGATGCTTCAGTATTCTAACATAGGAACCGTTTATCTGAAAACCGGTAAGTTTAAGGAAGCTGAGAATTTTTTTCTGAAAGGGCTCGATCTTAGTTTCAAAAGCGGGGACCTTGATGCAAGGAGAGATTTTGAAAAGGACCTGAGTCAGGTGTATGATTCTACCGGACGTTATGCACTTGCCTTTGAGCATTACAAAAAACATATTGCCGCAAACGATTCTATTCAAAGTGAACAAAACACAAAAAAGCAAACACAACTTGAAATGCAATATGAGTTTGACAGGAAACAAACAGCAGATTCCATAAAAAATATTGAAAGTCAGAAAGTAGAAACCATTAAACACCAGCAGGAAATCTCAAGACAACGCACCTTTACATATGCGGGCATTGCCGGTTTCCTGGTAATGATCATTGTTGCTGGCATTTCTTTCGTTGCATTCAGAAACAAGAAAAAGGCGAATCTGGAAATAGCAAAACAAAAAGAAATGGTAGAGGAAAAGCAAAAAGAAATTTTAGACAGCATACATTACGCAAAAAAAATACAGACAGCGTTGATTACGAATGAGAAATATATTGAAGGGAAATTAAAGAATCTTAATAGGAGAATTTAAATAAAATTCACCCCATCAATTCCTTAACCAACTTGGCCAAAGTCTCTTTCACTTCGGCCAGTTCTTTTTCAAC
>JACMLS010000569.1 GCA_014379485.1 Bacteroidia bacterium
AACGATAAAGCAAGAGTATTTAAAGGTGGTAGCTGGAAAGACCGTTCATATTGGATGAATCCTGGTACCCGCCGTTACCTTGATCAAAGACAATCTTTATCCTGGTTAGGTTTCCGTTGTGCTATGACACGTGTAGGTAGCCCGGTAGGTTTAGGAAGTAAATAATATTGTTTAAAACTTTAATGAAAGCCCCGGATTCAATTTTCCGGGGCTTTTTACTTTTATGCTATGTCACAAAAAATAATTTCTACAGAAGAGCTTCATTCTATCTTTTTAAGTTGCGGCCAAAAAGTTTGCACAGATACCCGTAAAATTGAAAAGGGAGCGCTTTTTTTTGCGCTTAAAGGAGAGAATTTTGATGGCAATAAATATGCAGGCAAAGCAATTGAAGAGGGATGTGGGTTTGCTGTAATTGACAATCCTAAAGAAGCTATTCCTGAAAAAACTTTGCTTGTAAACGATGTTTTAAAAAGCCTGCAGGATCTGGCAAATTTTCATCGTAAAAAATTTACGCACCCCGTTATTGCCATTACAGGCAGCAACGGAAAAACCACTACCAAAGAATTAATTAAAGCTGTTCTCTCAAAAAAATACAGCACGCTTGCAACAGTTGGTAATTTAAATAATCATATTGGCGTTCCACTCACACTTTTATCGCTTACCAAAGAACACGAAATTGCAATTATTGAAATGGGCGCCAACCACCAGAGCGAAATAAAAGCTTTATGTGAGATTGCTGAACCAGATTACGGCCTTATCACCAACATTGGTAAAGCACACCTTGAGGGTTTTGGCGGATTTGACGGAGTAAAAAAAGGCAAAGGAGAATTGTATGATTATTTACGCGGAAAAAAAACGGAAGCATTTGTAAACAGCGACGACCCCATTTTACATGATATGGCGGTTAACAATGACAAGATCAGTTACGGCACAACAAAACTTTACGATGTGGTAGGAAAATTTGGCGACAGTACCGGTATGATAGAATTTAAATGGAAAACCCGTTACACTGCAACAGCCCTTGCATCTGCACCTTTTATAAAAACAAACCTGGTAGGTAAATACAATTTAAATAATTTACTCTGTGCTGCCACTGTAGGAAATTATTTTCATGTAGAAGAAGAAAAAATTAATGAAGCACTTTCTCAATACGTGCCCGAAAATAACCGCTCACAGCTTTTTAATTCAGACAACAACAAACTTATTCTGGATATGTACAATGCAAACCCAAGCAGTATGCTGGCCGCAATAGAAAATTTTGCAGGTATGAAAGAAGAAAACAAACTGCTTATACTTGGCGATATGCTTGAGCTGGGAACTGAGTCTGCCAAAGAACATTCAGAGATCATTGACCTTCTTAAAAAGAAAAACCTTAACGATTGTATTTTGGTGGGACCGGAGTTCTATTCTTATTCTTCATCATCAGGATTCAACCACTTTAAAAATGTTTCTGAAGCCGCTGCTCATTTAAAGCAACACCCGGTAAAAAATAAAATCATCCTGCTTAAAGGTTCAAGAGGAATCAAACTCGAAGAACTTCTTCCCGCTCTTTAATAAATTATATAATCAAAAGGTAAGCGGGCCTGAACACCTTTTACATTCATCAGAAATTTAATGTGCTGTATGTAATTGTACTGTTCTCCTAATTTTCCGGAAAGCACTCTTGTCTCAACATTATCTTCCAGGTTATTGAAAAACTTCTCAAACGGTTTTGCTTTTTTTGGATAAGCCACCAGCGCATATTCATTTTCTTTGAGGTTGGCTTTAGACGCTGCGTATTTAATAGCAGTTTCAAATCCGCCTAATTCATCTACCAGTTTCTTGGTAAGTGCGTCAGTGCCGCTCCAAACCCTTCCCTGCCCTATGCTATCCACATCTTTCACTTCCATTTTTCTTCCCTCTGCTACACGGCCAATAAAAACCCTGTAAACATTTTCTACACCCTGCTGCACATATTCTCTTTCTTCTGCGTTAACGCCTCTGTATAGCGTACCCATATCAGAATGTTTGTTGGTGTTAACTGTGTCAATAGTAATTCCCAGTTTTTCGCTGAATAATTTTTGCGCATTGGGCATAATTCCAAACACGCCAATAGAGCCTGTTATGGTATTTGGCTGTGCAAAAATTCTGTCGGCCGCGCATGCAATATAATAGCCGCCAGATGCCGCAACATCTCCCATTGAAACAATAAAGGGTTTTGCTTTTTTGGCCAGCACTACTTCTCTCCACATCACATCGCTTGCAAGTGCGCTGCCTCCCGGAGAATTTACGCGCAGTACAATTGCCTTTACAGTTGAATCAAGACGTGCTTCTTTAATGGCACGCGCTATCCTGTCAGAACCAATGGTTTCATCGTTCCCCTCCCCGCTTTCAATAGAACCAACCGCATAGATCACCGCAATTTTTGAACCCGCATTTGTTTTTTCTGCAAATAAATTGTTTGCAGATTTTTTGTATTGATTCATTTTTACAAATGCAATTTTATCTTCTTTTTTTATTCCGAGTTTTTCTTTCAGAAATTCCTGCACCTCATCATCGTATTTTAAACCATCTACCAATTTTTTATCAAGGGCAGACTGCGGATCTTTTATGGTTAGCTCATCTGCCATCTTATTCAGCTCATCAACAGAAATATTTCTTTGTTTGCTTATTCCGTTTAAAACAGAGGTCCAGATAGAACCAATGAACGCAGTAGTTTGCTCGCGGTTGGCAGGACTCATTTTATCAAGAAAATAAGGTTCAACCGCACTTTTAAATTTTCCGTGTTTAAAGATCTGCACTTCTACGTTCAGATTTTCAAGCGCTTTTTTGTAGAACATAATCTGGGCACTTAAGCCTTTAAGTTCCATTCCTCCTTGCGGGTTCAGAAAAATTTTATCTGCAGCGGTGGCCAGGTAATAAGATTTCTGGCTATAAGTTTCTCCGTATGCGTAAATGAATTTTCCGCTTTTTTTAAAATCAAGCAAACCGTTTCTGATCTCTTCTATTGTTGCAAAACCAGCTTCGGGCGCATCCATTTGCATAAACACTCCTTTTATTGCAGTATCTTCTTTTGCTTTTTTCAGGTTCATTAAAACCATGTCAAGCGACAAGCCTTCTCCTTTGCCGCTAAGCGCTGCAAAAGGATTACTGCCGTTGCGTTCACTGATTTGTCCGTTAAAATCAATTTTTAAAACCGAACGCGATTTGGCAACAAATTCTTTTTCATCGCCCCCGTCAAGAGCACTGCCAAGCTTTCCCAAAATACTATAAACCATAACAATTCCTATTACTATAGAAGTAACAAAAATCCCACCCATTGTGTAGAAAAAAACTTTGAAAAATGTTTTCATGTGTTTAGCGTTTTATAAAGATGTAAATGGAACAGGCTTTGTTTTTTGCTTTCAATACTGAGTGCAAACCTATTTCACAGAATTAAAGTAATTTTGAATTTTGCTGCAAAAGTATTTCATTATAAAAAGACTTAAAAACCATATAGGATGAACAGAGCGTATTTGATTTTGGGCGGCAACATGGGTAACAGAGCGGCAATGATAAAAAGTGCAGAAAAGCAACTGGAACTGAGCTGCGGAAAGATTGTTTTACGCTCGTCTTTTTACGAAACAGAAGCATGGGGAATGGAAAATGCAGCGCCCTTTCTTAATAAAGTAATTGCAATAGAAACTGAAAAAAATCCCACCGAAACACTTGCAACCTGTTTGCATATTGAAAATTTACTCGGACGAACCCGGACTCAGGGAAAATACGAATCAAGAACAATTGATATTGATATTCTTTTATTCAATGATGAAATTATAACTATTTCTGAACTGGAGATTCCGCACCCGCGTATGCACTTAAGGCGTTTTGTGTTGTTGCCATTTGCAGAAATTGAGCCGTCTCTAATGCACCCCGTATTAAAAAAAACAATTGCTGCCTTACTTACAGAATGCACTGACAAAAGCCAGGTAGAAAAAAAAGAAATTTCAGACTAAGGGAACAGAAAAATAAGAAGAAAGACTAAGTATAAGTTTTTCTACATGTTTTAAATTTGATCTTGACCTGCAGGTTTCAAGTACTGCCGCTAATTTTTCAAGATACTGTTTTCGTTGTGTTAGTATCCACTGCGCGGTATAATAATAGCCGCAAATAGTCAGATCGTTTTCTTCATTTACAGAATTTCCGGCGGTGGCTTTTTTATATCGTTTATAACTTTCTGCCACCCTGTTGTAATTTTTAAGGCTGAAATATCCGATAATGAGCCCGGCAAACATTCCGTCTAAAAATTTTTGAAAAGGAATTTGCTGGTAGGTAATAAAAGTTTCTTCTATCAGATCTACAGAAGACTGTATTTCTTCTTTTGTGCCCAATAGCAAAAGTCCGCTGTAAAAACTGCGGGTGTTAATGAGTTTAATAATGTAACCCTCGTTCCAGATAGGTTTGTCTAATTCTTCTTTTAATTTTCGTTTCAGCAAATTCACTTTCTCTTTTATTTCATCCGGCAGCTCATCATAATAATTTTCTCTGAATGTTTCTCCGTAATGACTCAAGTAGTGGCTGCTTTGTATAGCAATGGCAAACAGCTCCGGAATGTTTACATAACTTTTCCAGAATTTTAATTGAGAACTCTCTTCAATTATTCTGAAAGATTCTTTAAGCATTCCTTCCGTATCCATTTTGTGAACCAGCCATTGCAGCTTAAGTCCCATTACCTTAAACAACACATCGTCCAAAAAAGGAAAGATGAGAAAACCATTATTAAAAAGATCGCGCTCTATCAGCTCAAGCTCTTCGTAAGTAGAATGGTTGTAAAAACTTACATGATTCAGAAAACTCAGCTCGTAATATTTTCCGAAACGCGAAAGAATATTAATAGTAAGAAAGCGGCTGTTAATGTAAGGATCAAAAAACTCAAGGTCTTTATTTAAATGTGACAGGCCGAGATTCTCTTTTCTTTTAAAATGAAGAAATTCTCTCAGGTAAGCATAAATTTCGTTTTGCTGTTTCTCAAGTTTTGTAAGATCTCCTATTTGTTTATGAAGCTTTACTGAGTCTTTTGAATCTGTAATAAAAGCCTGCTGGGCAAGAAATTTCAGAACACCGCTGTGAGTAGAAAAATCTTCTGTCTTCTCAGCAATATCT
>JACMLS010000570.1 GCA_014379485.1 Bacteroidia bacterium
ACAACCCTTCATTGAAAATTCAATCAGGCATGGCCTGGTACAGAAAGAAGGTAAAACCGGAATACTCTTTGTAAAAATTTCTAAAGCCGGAGATAATTTACTATGCGTTATTGAAGACAATGGAATAGGAAGAGAACAATCTGCATTGCAAAAAAAAGATCCTGATCATAAATCGGCAGGCACAGACATTACCCTGCAACGCTTAATGATCAGTTTAAAAAGACTGAACATGGACTATTACCTTGAATACATTGACAATAAAAATCCGGCAGGCACCGTTGTAAAGTTCCATCTTCCATACAAAAAAACAAATTGAAATGATAAACGCAGTTATTATTGACGACGAACAGGCTGCAAGAACAGCCCTGCAAACCATTATTAAAGAATATTGTAAAGATGTGCATATTGCAGGTACAGCAGCCTCAGCTATAGAAGGTCTTAAATTAATTCAGCAGCAAAGCCCCGACCTTGTTTTTCTGGACATAGAAATGCCAATGGGCTCCGGATTTGACCTGCTTGAATTGAGTATGGAAAGAAACTACAAGGTTGTTTTTACAACAGCGCATCAGCAATATGCATTAAAGGCAATCAAGAACAGTGCAGCCGATTATTTGCTTAAACCAATAGACATTGATGAGCTGATTGAAACGGTAGAAAAAATAAAAAAAATTCTTGATAAAGAAAAAGAACAAAACAGTAAAACCAATTACAAACTAAAATTAAGCGGACAAAAAGAAACAATTCTTGTTTCGCCGCTTGAAGTTGTTTATGTAGAAGCAGACGGACGTTACTCAACCGTTCACCTGCTGTCTGGCGAAAAACACGTGGTGAGCCGCAACATTGGTGAGTTTGAAGAGGAACTGACAAGCCATGGTTTTTTTCGTGTGCATAAATCTTATTTGGTGAATTGTAAACACGTAGCCAAAATAAATTCTGCAGACGGTGGTTTTGTTGAAATGAACAACAAAACTGAAATTGAAATTTCTAAACGCAAGAAGGCAGAGTTTTTGAAGCTTTTGAAGTAATCAGATTACTAAAATTTAAAATGAAGGCACAGGTCGTATATATCTTTCTCTTTTCTATTGTCGCCAGTTCTTTCGGTCAAAACCTGCTCGACACCGCAAAGCTCGCTGTCTTTAACCAAAACGGTTTAACATTAACTCCCGCACAAATAAAAACGGCAGATTCAATTCTGATCAACACCGTAAACTACTACAACGCACATGCAGCCAGAGAATACGAATTGGTTTGCCTGAGCGACTCTGAGTATTCAGCATTCAGCCTAATTGATTCTCTCAGAAAAATTTATCTTCCTTACATAACTGAATCAGGAAAAATTAAAAAAAATAAATTCTCGAAATTAAATGCGGATGATAAAAATTATATTTCGAAATTAATTGAAAAAAGAAGTTACTACGATTCAATTTTTCTGAAAACAATTAAAGAAAGAAACCAAAACTGCAACGACCCTGTAGTTCTGAACTGGGGCTCAATTGGCAGAATTGAAATTGCAAATTACTGCAGGCAATATACTTATAGTGTTTATAAAGACGGATCTATATTTATTCGTGCAAGTGTTTTTTGCAGTGACATGGTAAAGAACGGATTGGTTAACTGGAAAAAAAATCTCATAACAATTCACGATGGTGGAAATTGTTTTTTTACTGTTAATCTTGATCTGAAAAGCAGAACAGGAAGTATGATGAAGGTGAATGGGTTCTGAAAAATCAGAACTTAGGGCAAGAAACTATTGGCGATCTTTTTTTCTTTGGCTTTAATGTGCAGGCCTGATAAGAAATGCTCAGCTCATGCGCACCGCGGCTTTTCATGGTAAGCCAGGAGATAGTAACATCATAACTATAACCAATATGCAACCTGTCTGCAGACATGCCCACTAAAAAAACAAGCGCGTCATTATTTGGGTAACCTGGTTTGTAACCTTTAAGGATTGGAATGCCGCGGTACCACAAACCAAAAGTAACCACGCTTCTTGAAAAATAACAACCAATATCTAACTGATCAAATTTTGCCTGATGCCTGTAATTAAATGTGGGCATAACAATCCACGCATCATGGTCTCCTGGCTTATCTTCTCCTCCGGTCAGATAAAATCTTTTTCCGGCTTGTACAGAAATTTTTCTTGGTAACCCGGCTGTAGATCCAAGCAAAGATTCTTCTGGTTTAAAAAGATGGTGCACTGCAAGACCAATCCAATAATCTTTGCTGTAGCCCAAAGCGCCCACATTAAAATCAGGATAAGTTACGCTTGGGTTCGGAATTTCAAAAGAAGAAACATCAGAACCTCCGCGTGCAATCTGATCGCCAAACAAAAGCTTACTCATGTTTACACTGCGCTGAAAAAATCCGGCCTGTGCCCCTGCCCTGAAAGCAAATCTTCTGTTTATAGTTGCCTCATACGCAAAAGAACCTGTAAGCCCTGTAGTGCGCAAATTACCAGTGCCTGCCTGGTCGTTGGTGATCATAGCACCGTATCCTATACTGTGATTAATATCAAAATGATCATAAGAAACTACTTCAGAAACATATCCCTTTCCTGTACCAGGCCATTGGGTACGAATGTTAGAAGACAGCCTGTGGCAAACACTTGCACCCGTTAAAGCCGGATTAATAAAAAGAGGTGCAGAATAATACTGCGAGAACTGCATGTCTTGCGCCTGCAAACATAGAATGCTCACAAACATTAAAACAGTATAAAAATATTTTTTTTGGCTCATTTCTTTTTCAGTTTGATTTCAAAATCAAGTTCTTTATTGATCATGTGAATAGATTCGCTTACAAATCCGTCAGACTCGCAGAGCACCGTATATTCACGATCAGGGGCCATCAGCAATATAAATTTTCCTGAAAGTGAATTACTTTTAAAAACACCTGCAATTTTATGTGTTTTACTTTCAATAAGCGTAAGGTTCGCATCGAGCGGCGCACCCGAATCCGAACGTGCAAAACCCGTGTGTACGTCATACACAAGATCGTTCTCATGCAGGTTTACTTTATAAATATCAGCCTCTCCAAGTCCACCTTCGCGATCAGAAGAAATGTAACCTGTATTTCCGTTTCCGGTTACAACAAAATAAATATCGTCATCAACTGTATTAAGCGGGTAACCCATATTTACAGGTTTACTAAAAGTAAGATTACTATCAATTACAGAATAAAAAACATCATAGCCCCCCATGTTTTCATGACCGGTAGAACTGAAGAACAATCGTTTGCCATCGGGGTGTATAAAAGGTGCATCTTCATCGTAAGGCGTGTTTATCTGCGGGCCAAGGTTAAGAGTCTTACCCCATTTTCCATTCGGAAGTTTCTCAACATAATAAATATCTTTTCCGCCAAAACCTCCGGGCCTGTTGCTGGAAAAATAAAGTGTGTTACCGTCTGGAGAATAACAGGCGCTTGGCTCCTGCCACTTATCACTATCCACTTCTTTATCTAATGCAACCGGTGCGCTCCATTTTGTTCCGTCAAAATCGCAGGAATAAATATCTCCCGTTAAAAAAGTTTTTCCGGGGCGATAAATTAAAAGTGTATGACCTTCTGCGGTTAATCCTGAACAGGCATCATGATTTTCTGAGTTAACAGGTGCACCCAGATTTTTTGGAGTACTCCATGTTGTACCGTTTAATGTTGACTCGTAAATATCTTCAAAATATTCAGCGTACGCATCTGTTTTATTACCAGTAGAACCGGGTCTGCGCGATGTGAAGTAC
>JACMLS010000571.1 GCA_014379485.1 Bacteroidia bacterium
TAATAAAGATAAGGACGCGATACCTGTTACAGACAATGCCCTGGAACTATCTCTAAAAACGGGTAATACAAAGGGTGCACTTGCTGCAAAAATTGGCAAAGGATCTTATGATTTTTCTACGAAAAACTATGAATCAGCAGAAAAAAGATTCCGCGCTTTAAAAATACAATTAGATACAACAACAGAAGAATTTCCGTTTGAAAGAGGAAGAGTTTATTATTACCTGGCCAGGATCATTTACGACCGGGGAGAACCAACAAAAGCACTGTCCTATTTTGAAAAAGCAATTCCGCTTTTGGAAAAAAGCAGGAATAAAAGATTTATTGGAGTGGTTTATAATATGACAGGGCTTTCTTACTGGAACCTTGATAAACCGGAAAAAGCACTTGAATTTTTTATAAAGTCGTCAGAGCTAAAACGCGAAACAAAAGATAGTTCAGGTCTGGCTGCTTCATTGGGAAATATTGGCCTGGTGTACGGCGACCTGAAGTTGTACGATAAATCAATTAAATACCACCGCGAGTCAATTGCAATGAATAAAGAGATTGGCAATGTTGAAGGGATGGCAAATGAGTATACTAATATTGGAATAGTTTACTACATGAAAAAGACGAATGATTCTGCAGAGTTTTATGTGCGTAAGGCCCTTGAGCTTGGTATACAGGAGGGTGATAAAAACATAATTGCCCGCTGTTATAATAACCTGGGTCTTGTTTACGATGCCAGAAATAATTTGGCCGCAGCACTCAGTTTTTACGAAAAATCTTTGAAATTAAAAGAAGAAACAAACAACCCGAACGGCTTGTCAAGCGCACACGTAAACATAGGAGCCGTTCAAATGAAACGAAAAAACTTTAGTGAAGCAGAAAAACACATGAAACTTGCTTTTGAATTCGGAAAAACTGCGGAGTCGCTTGAAAGACAAAGAGAGGCGGCGCAAGGACTTTTTGAAGTGTACGAGCAGACCAACAAAACCGTGCAGGCATTGGAGTGGTACAAACTGGCAACACAATTAAAAGATTCTGTTTTTAATGAGAACAACAATAAGATCATAGCAGAGATGAATGAAAAATTTGAATCAGATCAAAAAGACAGACTGATCATTAAGAAAAACGAAGAAGCCCTTGCACAGCAATTAAAATTTGAAAAAGAGCACAGGCAAAACGAAAAGCAAAAAACAACTATCATTTATTTTGTGGTTTTCTCATTGGTGGCCATTGTGCTTTCTATTATTATGCTGTGGGCTTTTTTGCAGAAGAGAAAAGGCAACAAAGTGCTGGCAACAAAAAACGCAGCAATAGAAGCGCAGAAACAGGAAATTACAGATAGCATTAATTACGCCAAAAGAATTCAACAGGCCATACTTCCGGCAGCAGCAGAAATGAAAGTGTTATTGCCTGATCACGCAATTTTTTACAGACCAAAAGACATTGTTGCCGGAGATTTTTATTGGTTTACCGTCTGCGGACAACAAACAGAACTAAAAAACTTTCAAACCAATAAACAAACAAGCTCTTTAACCAACGAACCTAAAACTGAAAACTTAAAACAGGAAACTGTTCGCGAAACATTACTGCTGGGTGCATCAGACTGTACGGGGCACGGTGTACCAGGCGCATTCATGAGTCTTATAGGAAAAGAAAATTTAGATAAAGCAGCACAACGATCTTCCTCTCCCGCCGAGATTTTATCGCACCTTAATAAATTTGTAAAATCTGCCCTGCAACAATCTTCGCAGGGAGAAAGCATGCAGGACGGAATGGATATTTCAATTATTGCCCTTCAACAAAACGCTAAAATAAAAAACGAAGGAGAAACTACTACCATAAAATTCAGCGGGGCAAACAGGCCTTTGTGGATTCTTAATAATACTAACGGGAAAAATTCTCTGCAGGAAATTAAAGGAACAAAAGCAGCGATTGGAGGATACACGCCTCACAACCAGGTTTACGAAGAACATGAAATTACAATAGAGAAAAACGATTCGTTGTATTTGTTTACAGATGGTTTTCCGGATCAGTTTGGGGGACCGAAAGAAAAAAAACTGACCACAAAAAGATTCAGAAGTTTTTTAATGGAGATCTGTCATCTTACAGCAACAGAGCAAATGAATAAGATTGACGAATTTTTTACTGAGTGGAAAAGAAACATTGAGCAAATTGATGATGTGCTGGTAATTGTTTTGAAATTTTAATTTCCAGCCGCAGGCGCTGCTTTTTCCGGAAGAAATTCAACAACGCTTAATATTATATCAGAAGGCATGGCAAACTGACCAGAACCCTTAGTGGCTTTGTGTTTAATTTTATATTTCTTGCCAATATTTTCTTTAACAGTAAAATTAGCTTCGTCCATAGATTCTTTTACGTTTCCTGATTCAAATAATTTATTCAGGTGCTGATTTTTATTGTTCAGGCCATTGAATTCAACACGTTTACCATTGGCATCAGTAAAAGAATAACTTGCCCAGCCCATAGCGTTGGTGTTAGTGCTGTCGTAAGTAAGAATCAACTCCTGAGCTGCTGCAGGTTTTTTTACCGGAGTCTTTTTTATTGTTTTTGTCTGAGCAGTGTAAATGCCAACAAATGAAAACACGAAAATTAATGCAATTGTTTTTTTCATAGGAAATTAAGTCTGATCAAAAATACGACACCGCATTTAGAAAAAACATCCTGTAAACAGGTATAAAACTTTAATTCCCCGCTTTTTTCTGATCAAACACCTCTAATGCAGTTACAATAGTTTTGGCAGCCCAGGCAAGATTTTCCTGACCTTTTTGCACTTTATATTTTATTCTGAATTTTTTTCCAACAGAAGTTTTAACCGTATAATCTCCTTTTTCTTTAGCCTCTTTTACGTTTCCGTTCTCAAACAGTTTTTTTAACTCGTAATTTTTTTCGTCCAGTAAAACAAACTCAACATTTTCGCCCTTGTCATTTGTAAAGTTATAACTGGCCTCACCCATAGTACTTGTTGTGGTTGAACCATAAACCAGTATTATCTCGTAAGAGTTTATTTCTCTTTTGTTGGGCGTAAACTTAAAATTGCTTTGAGATACACAAAGATTTACAAACAACAGGGTAAGGATACTTGTAACGATTGTTTTCATTGGTAATTCTTTAAATCAAAGATACTTTTTTAGCCGCTAATGGCACAAATTTTCGCAAATTTTTGCATCTCCGGGTCTCAGGTCAGGTTTGAACGGATTAGCAGCAGAAATGGTATCTTTACTGTTGCTGCTTAACAACAAAAGGCTTTCCAGTTTTTAAATGAGCTTTACAGAAAACATACGAATTTTAAAAACCCTCAATGGAAAAAAAATCTCCAATGCGTATAAGGTTTTTCGTTCTTATAAAAAATCTTTGCGCAACGGAACGTCTTTTCACGCCGGTTTTCCAATTAGCATTTCTTTTGAGCCAACCACTTCCTGCAATCTTCGTTGTCCTGAATGCCCGAGCGGACTAAGGAATTTTACCCGGCCTACCGGAATGCTGGAAGAGAATTTTTTTCAGAAAACAATTGATGAACTTTCTCCTCATTTAGTTTACCTGACTTTTTATTTCCAGGGCGAACCTTATCTGAATCCGAAATTTTTAGATATGGCTGCTTATGCCGCAAAGAAAAAAATTTACACCGCCACAAGTACCAATGCACATTTTATAACTGATGAAACAGCAAAAAAAACAATAGAATCAGGTTTGCACCGCCTTATCATTTCTATTGACGGCGCTACACAAAAAAGTTACGAGCAATATCGTATTGGCGGACAATTAGAAAAAGTAATTGCCGGCACAAAAAAAATTATTGAGTGGAAGAAAAAATTAAAAAGCAAAACCCCTTATGTAATTTTTCAGTTCCTGGTAGTAAAACCAAACGAACACGAAACAGAAGAGATAATAAAGTTGGGAAATGAATTAGGTGTTGATGAGGTAAAATTTAAAACCGCGCAGGTCTACGATTTTGAAAACGGTAACACGCTCATTCCAGAAACAGAAAAGTTTTCTCGTTACAAAAAAAATGAAAATGGTAAATGGGGAATAAAAAATAAACTATTAAACCAATGCTGGAGAATGTGGAGCGGTTGCGTAATTACCTGGGATGGTTTAGTTGTGCCTTGTTGTTTTGACAAAGACGCCACACACAAACTCGGCGACCTGAAAAGCAATTCGTTTGAAAAAGTGTGGAAGTCTGAAGGCTATGAAAAATTCCGCAGCAGCATTTTAAGATCGAGGGGCGAGATTGATATTTGCAAAAATTGTACCGAGGGAACTGAAGTGTGGGCGGAGAGTTAGTTATTTCTTAGAAGGCTTTTTCGCTTTAACTTTTAGATGGAAAAGAAGTTAGACCAGTTTAATTCGACGACACAAAAAACCGTTTTTTCTTTTTATCATAACGCAGCGTAATTTTTTTGAAATCAGTTTCAACGATTTTCCAATCGGCAGGTTTTATGCCTACCACGTTTGTGGGAATGTAATCACAAATATCCAGGTTTATCATAAGCGTTGTCCCGGATCGCGGAATAAGAAATCGGTAACTGTAGATTTCGTCAAGAACATCGTCAATGCCCGCGCTATCTGTCAGGTAAGCTTTTTGAATTGCTTTCAGGTAAGGCAAAAGTGTTTTTTTAACGGACGATTTTTTAAAAAACATTTTCAGGTTAAATTCAGGCAAAACATCTTTGTCTGCAATTGGTTTAATATTGTCCGTTTTCCAATTGTATTCGTAAAAATATATATGATGAAAACTGCATTGCTCATCTGCTTTTAAACCTGAAACAGCAATGGTGGCAGTGCTGTCTGTATTTTTGAACAGCGCCGCTTCTATGAGAGTTATTTTCGTTTTGTCGTATGCAGAAGAGATCTCGTAATACCCGTTTTTAATATCAACAATCGTATCTGAGGGAGAAAGATCTGCGCTGTAACAAGTTGAAAGCGGTATTTTTTTTATAATGTCAGAAATGCTTTTCTGGCAGAAAACTGAAGTCGCTGAAACGAAACAAACAAGAATGTAAATGTACTTTCTCATCTACTCTTTTTTTATTCCATTAATGTATTCTTCCTTTTTCATGACAGACCCGCTCTCATTCCACCAGGTCCATATTCCGCAAGGACATTCATAAGAAACGTAATCTTCCAATCCACAATCTTTATATTGATAGAACTCTTCTCTTTTTTTATTTCCGTTCTTAAAGCAATAAGTCCATTTGCCGGTTTTAGAACCATTTTTAAAACTTCCTTCTCTTTTTTTGTTTCCGTTTGAAAACCATTCTGTATAAATTCCGCTCAGACGTTCCTGCTGAAATTTATCGGACTTAAATGTGCAGCTTACATTTTGTTTTCCATCTTCAAACCAAAAATCCCATTTTCCGTTTAGAATACTTATCGGAATAAAATTGTTGCTGCCTGCGCAACCCAGCTCAAATTTTCCGTTTACAAATTCACCTTCCGCTTTTTTGTTCCCGTTTTCGTAATAGAAAGTCCACCTTCCCAAAGGAAACCCATTTACAAAAATCCCTGTTGCCGAAATACTGCCGAGTACCTTTGTCAGCGTGTCATCCGGGTTATTGTAATAGGAAAACCAAAGCCCTGTTCTTTTTCCGTTCTTAAATTTTCCTTCTGTCATTATTTTGCTGTTATTGTAAAACAGTTTTTCTGCTCTGCCGGTATCAGGGCAACTGATATAATAAGGCAAAGCTCCGTTTGTACACAAAATAATATCATCATTCAGATTTGGGTAATATGGATTGTTTTCATCTTCTGCAATGGAGTCTGCTTTTATTTTGTTTGTGGAAGGCAGAATACCGGTTGAAATGACAGGGTTAAGAATATTTATTTGTGTTGTTTGCACGTTGCCGCATGAGCTTAGAAAAGCAACAAAGCAAATAAAAGTTTTTATGAGTAAAAGGTTATTCATTAAGAATTTAAAATTATGCAATTTAACCAAGCCCGCCAAGATTACCTAAAGCATTCATGTAGTCCTCACCCTTGAGATCAGAGACGCGGTTGTGATAGATGAAAAAAGCTGTAAAAGTAAAAACGAGCAACGGAAAAATTAAAAACAGGAAGCTCTTTTTTTTGTTTTCAAATTTTTCTGCCGTAAATGAGAAAGGAATAATTAGAAACAGATAAATTGCGAGATAGAAGAAAAAGAAAATATAGTTGTTGTCGCAGAGATTTGTTCCTCCTCCCCCACCCCAGTTTGAATAATGATCCAATTGATAAGGCCTCTTTATTTTGATCAGAATACAAAACAACAAAAGTCCAACTACTAAAAGAAGAGCAAATACACGAATAACGCTCATCCCTTTCAAGTTTCTGAAAGCCACAGAAGGAACAATAATAATTGAGAGCAGGAACAGAAGAACAACAATTCCGGCCGGAGAAAAAAGAAAAAACGGGATGTTCATTTATTTTTTATTTTAATGTATGCATCCTATATAAACATCAGCTTGCTTCCGGTAACTTTTCGGAAAACTCTTTTTTATTTTTTGAAATTCGCTTTTCAATTTGGCATCAGCCGGCTCGCCACTTGCCGCAATTACAAGGTAATATCCTTTTGCAAAACCATTATAGTCGTCAGAATATTCAATGCTGATATAAATACCATCATCAAATCTTCCGCGCGCAACGTAGCAGGGAGAACTGAAACCATTTGATTCGCAAATTGTTTTCGGAAACGTCAAATGCGTCAATGAATCTTTTTGAACACGGCTTTCATCAAACTTCAGCTTTAGTTTTTTTGCCGAAGTCTTTGCGAAAGAAAGAGTAGAATCAAAATCTTTTCCTGAAAAAAGGATGACGAAGGATTTTTTTTCGAAAGCATCAGTATTGTTCTGCGCTAAAGTTATTCCGGCAGAAAAGAGAAACAGACAAAGAAATAGTTTTGTGAAAAAATTCATGTTGACTTGCGTTACGATGTAAAATTACGCAGGGCAAACAGAGTACAGAAAGGAATTAATTAAGTGTGGCTTTTAACTGATTATTCGTTGTAATTCTTTTTTTGTAAGTGAACACAAGCGACGGGGCATTTAGTTTTCCCGACCAATGCACGGTTTTTTTGTGTTCTTGCGGAACAGGGTCTTGCGGAAGACGGTCTCCGTGATAGAAACCAAGGAGCATATACTTGCCGTCTTCAAGCCCGGGAATTTGCTGTTGGCCTGCCCGAAAGGTGATCCATTCCTGCAGACATTCTTTTACTGCGGTAATGCTGCCCGCTTTAATGCAAACGGTTTCGCTGATGCCCGGCTGGTACCTGGTCCCAACATCAAACTCCATTTTTGTCGTATCACCCGAATTGCTGATCAGCTCAACTGAATTCCACGAAAGGCCGTAACCTGTTGTGTGAGTCCAGATGCAAACATCTTTTTTATTGCAATTTTTGTAATAAAAAAAAATGGTATCGCCTTTTGCAGCCAGACCCATTTGCAAACCATTCGTAATTTCTCCCCACTTAATTTCGCCTTCCGTGTAAGATGGAAAAGAATCGATGATGACAACCGTTTGCGGAACAGTGTCTGGTGGTTGTACTTGTGTTGAATTTTTTTCGGTTTTACCGCTTCCGCAAGAGAACAGGCAGATTGAGGTGAGAACTATCCAAAAAAGTTTTTTCATAAATCAAATTTAATCAAAAACAAGCGCTCTTACAATTCCTCATTTCTGAGCCTTTGTTATATTTGTAATGAATGAAAACGATCTGCAAGCTCTTAAGGCCTTTAAGAACATTTAGTTGTTTAATTGTATTTCTTTTTTTTGCGGCAACTGTTTTTTGCCAGGAAAGACCAAGGGCCCTTATCAAAAAAGATCTGCTGGCAACAAACCAGGATTCAGTAAAAATGCGTTTGTTGCTTGAGACGGCAGATTCTTACGCCTCTGCCGGTCAGTTCGATTCTGGTTTTGTTTTTTTGTACAAAGCATTTGCAATTGCCGGAAAACATTTTGGCGACAAAAGTATTTTCAAACCACCTTTCAAAAAATTGTACGGCAACACCATTCAATACACTATGGGTTTTCATGGTAATCTTGGTAACAATGATTCTGCCGGGTATTATGTTTTGCGCCTAAAGACATTTATGGAAGAAGCAAAGGATCTTGATGGGCTTGCCTCTGCAATAACCATGTTGGGCATTTATTATTACAACGTGGGCGACCTTGCCAGCTCAACAAATGCGTATTACGAATCGCTTAAGCTGAGAGAAAAAACGGGAAATAAAAAAGGTTTGTGTGAGGCATATGGAAATCTGACTTTTGTGAGCATTGCATCTGATAATACAAGTGAAGCGATGGCATATGTAAAAAAAGCTTTGTCTCTTTCAAAAGAAATAAAAGATACTGCCATGATTCTTTTTGCACTTGGCAATTTATCGGCAACCTATCAAAAGAAAAATGATCTGGAAACAGCAAGAAGTTATATAAACGAGTCAGTTGCAGTAGCCTTAAAATCTGGAGATTCTTCGGAAATTGCTGTTTCGTGGTCAGCGCTTGCAGGTTATGTAAGCGTGGCCGGTAAAACAGATTCAGCAGTTATTTTATTAAAAAGTGCACTGAGAATTTTTACTGCAGAAGGAGACCTGATGCGTATGATTGATGTTGGTACACGACTTGGCAACCTTTACATTTATCTGAAAAACGAACAGCAGGCGCTTTATTACTGTAAGGAAGCATTTAAAAATGCAGAGAGTATACACCGGCCGGGTCAGATTGCGGGCAAGCATTCACGGCCTCTATCAAAATAATCCTGCTGCAAAATATAAACAAGGGGCAACTATTTCTTGAAATTTTTTCTCCTCCTGTAAACGAATAATTCCATCAGGAGCGCACTTAGTAAAATAAAGATCATTAGCCCTATCATAATGTCTTTTGCAATGGTTCCGGTTTTAACACATAACTCTATTATAATGGCTCCTGTGCCACAATACCAAAGTATATTTGTGGCCCGTTTGAGTGCAATAGTTTGAATCGCAGTAAGCCAATTCTGATAAACAGAATTTTCAGGATACAATTTTTTTAATAGCGTGAAATCCGGGACAGCAATTTTATAATTATAAAGATAATAATTGCTTCTCCCCCTATTGAATAGAAGCATTTCGTAAAACTTTAATTTTTGCAACTGATCATTTGAATATTTTTTATTCTTTTGAAAAAGTTCAAGTGCAGTATTAAGAACCGGTAATGCTTTAGCGTAGCTTTCTATTTCAGCCAGCGCAATACCATAATCTGCCATTAATTGAGAATAAATGTCGTAAGTTTCATCTGATTCCTGATAATTAATCTTGTCAATCAGAACTTTGTTTTTCTCGAAATTTTCTACAAGATCCTGATAACTTTTTGTTTTGTCTTTATTGTAAATTTCTTCAGCTAATTTTTTTATTTCGGTCATTTACATAAGACTTAGCAACAATATCTTCACTTTTATTTTTCTCTCATCTGTTTCAAAATTAAATTCAACTATTATTTTAGCGTAAGCGTTTTTACAAATGCTTTCATTATTTCTTTGTTTTTATCAATGTCTGTTTGAGTATCAAATGAAATTAAAATCCAAAACGAATTGGCGCTGTCAAATAAAATGGTTCTGAAATTCAATTCTTCAATTCCTTTTTTGTTTTTTCCGGTAAAAATTATCTCTTTCCCACTCAAAGTACCAACGGAAACTTCTGATACTAATTTTGTATACCCATCAGGTAACTTTGATGCGGCCACATTTTCTGCAATGGTTTCTTTTTTTTCCGGTTTTATTATTTTGTATTCCATTGAGATTTTAAATTTGGTTTTATAATCTCCTTTAAATTTCATTGCCACCGCCGGATAGTTTTCGTTATCTGGCTCCGCATTTTTAATAAGAGAAAAATCTGCAGTAAAGGCTGCGTCTTTTATTGCATCCGGTTTTTCCCCAGGTTCAAATTTAGCCTTTAATAAAATACTTTTCTGCTCCATTACATCTGCAGTGCTCTTTGCTGAAGCAGACGCGCTGATAAACCAGGCTTTTTTGTCGTAAATTAAAACGAGGTGATGACCGGTGCTTTGATTTTCTAAAGTGCGTGCCAGTATCGCTTCATATTTTCCAATCTTAACTTTCTCAAATGCTTCAATTTTAAAATTAGCGAACAAAATTTCTTTAAGATCAGCAGAATCAATAAGAGCTTTATCTCCAAAATCTTTGAATGAACTATTGGACCGCAACAAACAAGCGGAAGTTGATTTTTGCTTTTCAAAAAAACCAATACCTGCATATTTATAGCTTTCGGGTACCATAACTTTAAAAGGAGTGTTGGAAATAAACCTGTAATCCTGACACAAGGCAACAGAAGCGAGGATTAAATTAAAGAGAAGGAATTTGATTTTCATATTTTTTCAGGATTTATTATTTTTACGGCTCATCTTCAAAGCTTCTTTCTCAGCTTTTTTCCGTTTTGCTTCTTCCAGTTTTTGTATTTCTGCAAGATGCAATTCGTTTATGTCATTCTTGTAAAGTTTATGCGCTTTCCATATTGGCGGATTGGTAGCACAACAATCCAATGACATATACAAGGGAGATTGCATATAAGAATACAGGGGCGCATACCAACGATATCCAACACCAATAGAATCGCTTGCGTTTCTTACTGCGTGCCAGTAAAAAGGCGGGTTCCACAAAATATCTCCCGGCATTAAACTCACAGAATATCCGTCAATATATTTCCATAAGTCATATGGCGGATCGTAATTTGGTTCAAAGGGATTGAACGGGCCCGAAGCATGTTTTCCGGGGGCACGTCTGTAAATATTTTCTACCGGATCAGGATCGATTACGGCCGTATAATATTTAGAATACAAGACCCAATCTTTTTGTCCGTGTACCTGTACAAATAAATTGGGCGGGTTGGCGCAATGCAAAGCAGAATAAGTTCCTTGTCCGCCAATAAAAACCTGGAACGCATCAAACCAAACGGGCGGCGTTTTTCTTTGCTGCAACCATTTATAATCAAAATCTTCTAAGTGCTCCGGATGTTTTTTCAACAGCGGATAAAAGCGATAATATTTACTTCCGCCGCTGCGAATGTTGTCTATTACTTCGCCTAAAGTAATGTGTTCGTATTTTACATCAGAAGTATTCTGGTCTACTAAAACAATTTCGTCATGGCCATGCAGGTCTTTAAAATACTGCATGCTCCATTTTTTTACGCAGGGCCATTCTTTAGCCGCACCCTCAAGAACAACCGGAATTCCTTTTCTTACGTAATGCTCTTTAAATTCTTTCAGGCTTAAATCTTTTCTGCGTTCAAGCGGCATAATCCTTCCTTCGCCGTGCTTGGGCATTGTTTCGTGCAGCTTATTGTAAAAGGGGGTTCTGTTCTTAAAAAAAGTTTTTCTTCCAAAAAAATGATCGAACCATTGATAGGTTCCGTACTGCAATCGCTGCCCGAACGAAATGCTTTTTAAGAAATTTCCTTCTTCTCTTGTCATAGGGAGATAAAAGTACGAAAAAAGGCGCGAAAAAAGTGAATAGGCAATAGGGGTCAGGGAATAGGGGGCGCTCTCCCTATTCTCTATTGCCTATCCCCTATTGCCCCTTTTTTGTCACCTTTTTTTTGTATCTTTATTTATCACCATTAACACACGCGCCATGAAAAACGTAACCCTTCTGCTTTTCGTTTTTTCTTTTCTGAATACTTTTTCGCAGGCAACTGAAAAAAAAGAACCTGAAATTTGTCCGATTGAATTTGGAACTACCTTTACAATTAATGCCGAGGGCAGTGACGACTGGAAATTTTCCTGTAATTGCCCTATTACCGAATTTAAACTTAAAGTATTTTCGCGCTGGGGACTTGAAATTTTTAAGGCAGACTCTCTTCCTGCTTCAAAAAGTTTGAAATGGGATTGGAAAAAAATAGCTGCCGGAACGTATTATTATACACTGAACTATACAGTAGAAAACAAGGGAGAACCATTTGATAAAAGTTCTAACGGTTCGCTTACTTTAATTACTGACCCTGATAAGAAGGGGAATCGGGAGGAATAAAAAGCAAACAAGCAAGGCTGGTTTAAAACATCTGTTAGTGACTGAAACACTGATGAGAAATTTAATTGCGAAGATCTCGCAAAAAACACAATAACAAATAAAATGCCGGGAGCCGAACTTTGGAAATTTTTAGCGGGACTTGGTTTTTTCCTTTACGGAATGAGCCAGTTGGAAACTGTTTTAAAAAACACAACAGGCCGCTCTTTTAAACTGTTTTTAAAACACAATACCAAAAGTTTATTCAAATCTATTACAGGTGGCGCTATCGTTACCGGAATTGTGCAAAGCAGTTCTGTGGTTTCGCTTATTGTACTGGCATTTGTTGAAGCCGGTATTATTAGTTTTAAAAACGCCATGGGTGTTATTTTAGGAACCAACCTTGGTACAACACTTGACAGCTGGATTGTTGCAACAGTCGGGTTTAAAGTGGATATTCTCAGCTATTCACTCCCCATTGTTGCGGTCACTGCGGCTGGTATGTTCTTTTTTGAAGCGCGCGAAAAATTGAATAATTTTTTCAAACTCTTTTTTTCGTTGGGAATTCTTTTTTTAGGATTGGGTTTTATGAAAGAAGGCGCAGGTCTTTTATTAAAAGATTTTGATATTTCTCAATACAACGATTACAATATGTTTGTTTTTGTGCTCATTGGTTTTATAATTACAAGCATTGTTCAATCAAGTTCAGCTACAGTTGCCATTACGCTTACTGCAATTTATGCGGGCGGCTTAACTTTACATTCTGCTGCTGCGGTGGTAATTGGTTCAGAAATTGGTACCACGCTCAAAATAGTTTTACTAAGCGTTAAAGGTGGTACCAACAAAAAAAGAGTGGCGTGGGGAAATTTCATTTATAATATTTTTACCACCATTATAGCCTGCATCATTTTAAACTGGTTGGTTGGCTTTATTGAAAACACCATTAAGATCAAAGACCCGCTGATAGGCCTTGTCTTTTTTCAGACCGCCATAAACGTAGTTTCCATTGTACTGTTTCTTCCCTTTCTAAAAGTTTTTTCTGAGTGGTTAGGTAAACGATTCAACAAAGGCGGCGCCGGGCATGATTCTTTTATAGGAAACCACCTTCCGCTGAAAGCTGATTCCGCTTTGGTTGTTCTGCAAAAGGAAGCTGAAAAACTTTTTAAAGAAGCATTGCTGTTCAATAAAAATATTTTGTCGCTCGAAAAAGATAAACCAAAAGGATTTGGAGAGCGCCTGAAACATTTTTTTCAGCGCACCCCTGATCTTGAGAAAAAGTATAAACGCATTAAACAAACAGAAGGAGATATATTGGAGTATTATACAGATGTTGAAAAAAACAGTTCTTCAGAAAAACAGCAATTAGAAATTATGCTTGAATATGTTGAAGCAGCGCGGCAGGCAGTTTATTCCGCAAAATCTATTACAGACATAGTTCACAACATAAGAGAATTTGATGCTTCTGCCAATGATCGCGTCTACGAACAGGTGGCAGTGATCCGCAAAGAATGGCTCGTGTTTGATAAGGAATTGCATCAGTTGTTTCATTTGAAAAACGAGGTGCTTACAGATGCCGTTGCAAAGACGCGCAAAATAGCCATGGAGAAAGAGCGCGATCAGAAAACAGAAATAATGAACGCATTGAAAAATGAAGAACTGAATGAATTGGAAGCTTCCACACTTATGAATGTGAACCGCGAGATTCTTGCCTGTAAAAAAGCTTTGCTAAAAGCGGTTAACAGGCTGGAAACAGAATAAGAAAAATGATTTGTGATTTATTGATTGAATCTATCTTTGTTCCAGTTTTTCACATTGTTTTTGATATACTGTCTGATTCTTTCAAACGATTCATCATCCCGTATAATCACATCGTGAAAACGCTCCTGCCAATTGAATTCTATTTTGTTTAATCGCGCATACATTGTAACGGCAGATTTATACCCACGCATAATTGACGATAAATTATTTGATTGCGGCCCGAATTTGTTTATCGGCCCAATATATTCATCCACGTAATCCGTATCATCGCCCGTATTTCCCCCGCACGTAGAGACGCCAAGCCTGGCGTCTCTACGTGCGGGGGAA
>JACMLS010000572.1 GCA_014379485.1 Bacteroidia bacterium
CTCAGCCATTAACGCCGCAGTAATTCCGCAGCAATTAAAATTAAAAGACGATAAATATTACGCTTCATTGGGGGCAAGCGGCGCCGTTAACGCAGTTATTTTTGCAAGCATTCTAATTAATCCAACGCAACAAATGGGAATAATTTTTATTCCGTTCATAAAATTTCCGGCCTGGATCTTCGGAATAATTTACCTTGGAATCAGTTATTATCTTGCCCGCAGAAAAAGTTCGAATCCAATGTCAGGCCGTATCAATCACGAAGCGCATTTTTGGGGAGCCTTTTACGGAATAATTTTTATGGCGGCTTTTGAACCAAAATTGATTGTTAGTTTTTACGAGCAAACTATTGGCAGGTTGTTTTAGTGCTAATTGAAACCACAGAGAACACAGTGAAAAATTACAGAGTTGCACAGAGAGGAATTGCAGAGCCGTACGGAGAGAAATCACTAGATTGCACAAAGAACTTACAGAGTCAGCAAATTAATAAACTGCCCGTCTTTAGCGGGCAGTACTGAAAGAAAAAAATAATCCGGGCTTTAGCCCAAAAGAGTTTCACATGCAAATTACATTCTTAGGCACAGGCACATCACAAGGCGTTCCGGTAATAGCCTGCGAATGCGCTGTCTGTTTATCTTCTGACTCTCGCGATAAACGTTTACGCACATCTATAATGATCGAAGACAAAGGTTCTGTTTTTGTAATTGATTCAGGGCCCGATTTCCGTCAGCAATTATTGCGGGAAAATGTAAAACAATTAGACGCAGTAATTTTTACGCACGAGCACAAAGATCATATTGCAGGTCTTGACGATGTGCGCGCCTTTAATTACAAAACCGGAAGAGCTATTGATATTTATCTCGATAAAGCGGTAGAACGCGCTGTAAGAAGAGATTTTCATTACGTATTCAGCGGAAGCAAATATCCGGGAATTCCTCAATTGAATTTAATTGAAATAGACACAGAGCCTTTTACTATCAACAACACAACTTTTGTTCCCATAAACGTTTTGCATCATAAAATGCCGGTTAAAGCATTTCGCATAAAAGATTTTACTTACATAACCGATGCAAATAAAATTGAACCTGAAGAAATGAAAAAAATAAAAGGTTCAAAAATAGTTGTGGTCAACGCACTTCGTAAAGAAGATCACATTTCCCATTTTACTTTTCAACAAGCCATTGATCTGATGGTTGAATTAAAACCTGAAAAAGCTTATTTCACTCACATTTCACATCAGTTGGGTAAACATGCAGATGTGCAGAAAGAACTTCCGGCGTTTATTGAATTGGCAACAGATGGATTGAAGATTGAAGTGTGATGCCCTTCAATCTCCCTGTCTCGTCTCGTCACAGCAAGCTATGACGAGACGAGGCGGTCCCCCTTTTCAAGGCTAATCTCCGTACACAATTTTTCGCATCAAATTAACAGGTTGTTGTTGAATAAAACTCTTCTATAAGTCCTTAGCCTTTACAGTTTTAAACGTGCTTTCGAAAAAAATGAAAGCAAAAA
>JACMLS010000573.1 GCA_014379485.1 Bacteroidia bacterium
CTAAAATGCCAAATGCTACAGTCCAACCGCCGGGTTTCTTTTTTGCAATGGCCCAAACAACAATACGAAGCAGCTCAACCGAAGAAGCAAAGAGAAGAAACCAGTAAAAATAGCGCCCCCATCCCCAATTAAAAAAAGTGGTGAACAGCGCTACCGCGTAAAGCCCGAGAAATATTTTACAGATCAGGGGATAACGTTCGTAAAAAAGCGAATAGAGTAGTAAGAGTAGAACTACGGGCACAAGCGTCCACAAAATGGCATATAGGGTTCCGAATTTATCTGCCATTTGGGGATCGTGAGAATTGGTGATAATGATAATGCAGAAAAATAGTGTAGCAAGGCAAAGCGAAAAAACAGAATAGTAAAGATTAGAAATTCTTGCCCTGTAATACAGCCAAAGCAAAAAATGTATAAAGCCAAGGGTAAAAAACAAACCGGCCAAAAAACCAATAAACATATTAAAACCTTTTATGCTGCCCTCCATTTGCATCAACGCGGTTTCTTCTTCAGCAACCTGCATTTCAAAACCGGTTTTAAATTTTGTTCCCTCTAAAAACGAACCGTGATTGGAGTAGCGAACAGCAATTAAATGTGTGTCAGCATCATTAAACACAATGCCAAGAGGAATGAAATTGGGTGAGAACCTCTTTTCTTCAGCGCTGTCTTTACTTACCACACCAAAGCCCCCCATGTTTTTACCATCAACAAAAATCTCGCAGGCGCCAAAGTTGCGTATACTTAATGCAAGTGGTCTTGATCTGAATGCGGGGGCAACCCTTAAACGTAAACGAAACCAGGTGATATCAGAAAACTTTCCGGTTTTACTATCGGCATTTATTAGCCAGGTAGAAACTGCGGGTTGCCATAAGCTGTCGTTATACGAAGCTTGTGCCCAATTGATATCATCTCCGTTTTGAAATTTCCACAAAGTGTCTAATGAAACAGCAGCGCCTGAATTTATTTTTAAGTGGCTGGTTGGAATACTGTCAAAACAAAAAATCCCGTTTCTGATGTTTTGAGAAGAAAGGGTGCAAACAGAAAGTATGAAAATGAAAAGTCTGGTAATTTTTTGCATTTCTTTTAGTTAAAAAAACATAGGGGAGATTGCTCAAATAAATATATCAATATTTTTTTAAATAGAGTTTGTTTTTGTCAGACCGGGCTCCGTAGAAGCTTGTTTTTTATTTTTGGCCATTCACTTGCTAAAATGCTGTAATAAACGCTGCTTCGTCTGAAACCGTCGGTCATTAATATATCTTCTCTTAAAATTCCTTCAAAAGTTGCTCCCAGTTTTTCTATTGCAGTTCTGCTTACTGTATTTCTTTCGTCTGTTTGAAAATCTACGCGATGACATTTTAATTCTTCAAAAGCATAAGTCAGCAAAAGCAATTTACAATTCCTGTTCAAACCTGTACGCTGAAATTTTTTTCCGATCCAGGTCCAGCCGATATGTAGTTTATCGTCTTTATTAGAGATCATTCCAAAACTGGTACTGCCTGCAAAAGCATTTTCTTTTTTATCGAAAATGCTGAACGCGTAACGGATTCCGAAAGCTCTTTCTTCCAAAGCAAGTTCAATGTGTTTTTTAAGAAGAGGCTCTGAATGAATTTTTACAGGAGAGAATTGAACAAGTTTTTCGTTTTCTGTTGCAACAGGTAAAAGTTGGTGCAGGTTTTGCATGGTGAGCGGACGAAGGATTGCTCTTTCGTTTTCGAGAATTATGTCTTTTGAGAAGTTGAAGTTCATTTTATTTCAGGAACGTTGTTAAGTAAATAGAGTTATCCGGCAAAATTCTGAATCCATTCATACAAGGTGTAATACTCTGTTTTCTTTCCGAGATAACGGTAACAACCAATATAAAGCCAGCGTTTATCCAACATGTTATACCTGTGTCCGCGGGAACTTATTCCGTCGTCTAACAACAAAGACATTACGGGCCCGCGCGGATGCACAGAAACGTTTCCGGCAAGATTTTCATTCGCAATTTTTAAGTCTGTACATTCTTTTAAAATTCTGTCCCATGGATCGGAGCCATCGCTGCCGGTGTGGCCTGAGAATTTTCTTTTCTCACAATCCAACCCGTGTTTTTTTGCTGCTTTGTAAACACATTCTTTTGGTTTAAGAATAGAACGTGGCTCTTGTGTTTCTAATTCTTTTATCAGTTCTATTCCTGCATCATAAGTGTCTTGTGTTAAACCCCAGATCCCTTTGCTCAGATCGTTTAAATGTTTGGCAACAAGTTTTGCGTATACTTTTGGATAAGCTCTCGCAAAATTTACCTCTGCTATCATTTGTTTTTCTATATCACTTAAATACGTAACGTTTTTTGCCGTATTCAGTTTATTAAAATCAACACCCGAAGAATCAATTTTTTCTGCAAAGGTATAATCTATCTTTTCGCGCTCACAACCAATTCCCCACTGAAAAGAATAGCCTGTCATTGCTTTATTAAAGTATATTCCGAGATAGAGATAAGATTTGTCCTCTACATTGGTGTACATTTCGCACACATAATATAAAGCATCTTTAGATAGCGTACCTGTATTTTTTCCGGAAGAAATTCCGCAATTCTGGTTTTTACCTTTGTATTGCGGATTCAAATCGTTTTTCTCAATAACGTTTTTCGCCATCTCAACAAGGTCTTTATCCTCAATGACCGCCGGAAGGTGTTTGGATTTTTTAAGAAGCGTAACAAATGCAGGTTTATAATTTTGCAACGCAGTTTGATTGTCGGCCAGAAATTTTTCGGGTTTTGTTCTGGCTTCGTTGATGAGCTTAATGACCTTTGCAGCCATTTCGGTGTTTTGCGCAGGGATAAAAACCAAAGATCCAAAGACAAATAAAACGCAGAATATTTTTTTCATAAAAAAGATTTATTTCAAAACTAAAATTCTAATCAGCTTCCGCCAAGTAATTTCTTAAACTCTTCTTTGCTGCCGTTAAAAACATTCAGATCAACAAAACCTTCAATTCCGTTCAAATGTCCCTTGTTTGCATATTGCCAGAAAGTCCATTTCCTGTTCTCTGCAAGACTTGGTTTAGAATTAATGTCCCTGATCCAGATAGGACAGTCATCAAAATCTTTAATTAAATATTCTTTGTAAAACTCATTGGTAGAATACAGAATAGGAAACTGACCGTAATGTTCTTTAATTCTTTGCACGAGGTCGCGCATTTCAAACGTAATCTGTTCTCTCGTTTTTTCTGTTTTGCAATTTCCGCCAAACTCAAGATCAATAACAGGAGGAAGGCTTCCACTGTCATTGGGTACCACGCGTATTAAATTCTCTGATTGTTCAAGAGACGATTTGCAGATACGGTAAAAATGATAGGCGCCAATTGTATAACCAGATGCTTTTGCGTTTTGCCAGTTGTTTTTAAAATCCGGATCAACAAAATCTCCGCCTTCTGTAGCTTTTATAAAAACAAAAGAGAGATTTTCTGATTTTAATTTTTGCCAGTCAATATTTTTCTGATGATGAGAAATGTCAATACCCTTTACCGGAAATTCTTTTTCTGAAGGATAATTTAAACGCAGATATCCTTTATAAAATAAAAAAACACTTGTTCCCCCAAGGAAAAAACAAAGAATAATTATTCTGAAAATATTCTTTTTCATTTTTATAAAGGCGCTGTGTACCTGCTCTCGGTTTTTACCTCCACAAATTTTCCGTTTTCTTCCCTGTAATAAGTTGTAACAACTCCTTCTGCTCCATGCCAGTCTGTAACAATTTCTATTTTTCCATCACATTCAAAAACGGCAAGTACTTTAAAATAATCCATTCCAAAATCTCCGCCGTCATCAACTCTCCAGGTGCTCGTTGCATCAAATTTTGCAGAAAAATCAAGGTAAATAAATTTGCTTTTATTCAAGTAAACAAGAACTGCCAGTGCAGAATCTTTTTTTAAGGCAAATTCAACTAAATAAATTTCCTGCTCTCCCGTGCGCCTTATCCTGAGCGATTTTTTAATTTTTCTTCCTTTGTCTTTTTCAATTCTCATTCGCAGCTCACCTTTCAGTTTGGTTAGATCTGCCGTATTATATTTTTCAACAATTTCTGGCAATATTTTTCTGTTCGAAAGAAAATTTTCGGTCAGGAGAACCTGGGAATTTTCGGGTGTTGCAGTTTCATTTTTAAGATCATATAGGTATCCTCCGCAGTTTTCAAAATTGTATTCGGTTTGCCTGTCATTGTCTTGTTCTGTGGGTTTTTTTCTTCCAACAAATTTTATATCATCAAGTAAATAGTTGTAAGAAACCAGTTTTGTAAATTTAGCAGCCTTTAATAAACTATCTTCTGACATCAATAAAACTTTGTCTCCTTTGCTGTTGCAAAACCCAAACTCAATTCCCAGGTCCTTAGTAATTCCCGCTGTATCCGTTTGGTCCTCCAAATTTATTCCCACAGTTTGCGAATCGATTGCGGGTGGAGTGAAGGGAACCGTTTCAACTTTTACCTTAGGACTATTAGAACATCCAAAAAAAAGAAGAAGTGAAAAGAAAACAATTGAAATTCTCATTTGAATTTTGATTATAACGATTTAAAATTGCGAAGTACAAATATACTTAAAAACAAAAGAATTTGTTAGGGAGACTAATGTATAGTAGTGTTTTAGCTTGCCTCGAGTTCCACTAAATATACCGGAATTTTTTATTGGTGCAATTACTGAACACAATAGCTGCGTTTTCAAACTATCACACAACCAACTTTCTTTAATCCCGAAGGGATTATTTGACCTAATTCCACCAAATTCGAATTGATTAACCGAGCCCCTGAAAGCCCTTTATTTACTGGTGTTGCAGGGCTTTTACTGTTAATACCAGCTGATATGGATTTTACTTGATTAACCCGAAAAGCGTATGTATATTTGTATGTGATCTAAAAAACACATACTCAATGGTAAAGACAAACAAAGTAAAGTTCTATCTTGAAAAAAGGAAAGATAAGGAGACAGAGAAGCTGATCACCCTCAACGTACCGATACAACTGTTTTACAGTTTTAACGGACAACGCTTGCAGTATTACACCGGCTATAGGATAGATGAACCATTGTGGGATGGTGCAGCTATGCGGATTAATTTAGAGATGATAAAAGACAGGAAGGAAAAGAAAGAAGCCGACAAGGTAAATGATGAACTTGAAAAATTAGAGCAAAAGGTAAAAGAGATAGTTAATAAGGCTGACGTAAATGAAGAACCTGTTACCTTAGATTTACTGAGAGAAAGGCTGAACGGAAAAGATACAGGCAATCAAAAAACATTCGGGGAATGTTGGGCCGAATTTATTACAGCATCTGAAAAGACAAAAACAACAGGGACAATCGCCAATTTAGAAAGTTGTCATTCCGTCCTGAAAAAGTTTGCAAAGACAAAGCATGTTCGTCTTGAGTTTGACAACATCAACAAAAAATTCTACGACAGGTTTTTAGAATACTGTTTTACCGACAGGAAAATAATGAACGCTTCTGCCGGAAGGTTGATTAAAGACCTGAAAGCATTTCTTTATTGGTCAACCGATGAAGGGTATAATAAGAACATGGAGTTTGCCAAAAAGAATTTTAAAAAACTAACCGAAGAAACTGAAATCGTTTATCTTATTTGGGACGAGTTAATACAACTCTACGAACATAAATTCAAAAAGGAAGAGGAATTATATGCACAAGTGCGCGACCTGTTTTGTTTTCCCTGTTTTAGCGGAATGCGCCATTCAGATGTAGAAGCACTCGAAAAACAGAATGTACGAGAAGATTCTATTATTTATCGTGTGGAAAAGACAGAAGAGCACAACACGATCCCTTTAAATCCTTATTCCAAGGCCATTTTAAAGAAGTATGAAAACCTACCTGGAGATAAATGTTTTCCTCAAATCCCTCTGCAAACTATTAATGACACTTTAAAACTCATGTTTGCAGAACTGGAATTTAACCGCAAGATACAGCAGACACATTTTCAGGGAATGAAAAAAATAAAAACAGTCCTGCCCTTGCATGAAGTGATCACTTACCATATTAGCAAAAAAACTTTTATGACCAATTTCCTTGCCAAAGGAGGCAAGTTAGAAACAGCAATGGCCATTACAGGCAATACCGATTACAAAACAGCCAAAAGATATTTTAAAGTGGTGGATTCACTTAAAGCCGGTGAAATGGCGATGGTGTTTGGTGCTGTGTCTTCAAAGAAAAAGAAAACAGTTAGAAGTAAGTAAATTTTACTCTAATACATTTAAAAAGCAGGTATTATTTAGTACATTTTACTCTAACACATTTAATTTGAACGAAAGTCTCGCCAAGTGGTGAGACTTTTGCTTTTCTTCCCTTTTCTCCCTCAGTTATGCGTACCTTCGGTAAAAACAGAGCGCAATGACAGAGGCAGAGGTAAAAACAACCATTGAGGAGGTAAAAGAAATCATTAAAAAGACATTTCCCGACACAGAAACCCTTTTAGCGTATGCACAACCGTTTTTTGAGCCGATATATCCCGAGTATGAAAAATATCTAAGCGCACTTAAAAAAATCGGCATAGAAAATGTCGAAACAATTACCCAGTACATAATCGGTTCCCCCAGGGAAAGTGCTTTAAAAAAACTTGATCCGATCCTTGAAACGATTTTCTTAAGCGTTCTTGAAATTACAAATTCCGATTTGGCAGTAGAAAATATTATCAGGAAAGCGGAAGAAAAACGTTCACTTCCGGTCGTGATCCCTTTTCTATCGGATATTATTAAAGATATACGGTTGGATGATGATGAAAAGTGGAAGGAACTAAATGAAAAAGTAGGTGCATTGCCTGAACAGGAGCGTGTAATCATAAAATATTTTAATTTACTTCTCCTGAAATTGTACCTCCGTTATGCCTTTCTGGATTCAGCCTATTTTGAAATCATTCCTAAAACCATTTCTAAACAATTGTTATTGAACTATTTTAATGGCATGAACAATTTATATGACAAAGAGGTGGTTCCCGCACACTTAATAAGTTATCTGAACGATATTGAAATCCCTGATGAAGGAATGCTATTTGTCGAATTTTTAGAACCTTCTGAAACGGTAGAGCCTGCTAAAATCCCCCAAATTATTTCCGAAAACCCCTTGTTTCATCAGCAGGCGAAAATTTTTCTGGAATTAAAAAAACATTTCAATGGTGGGCAGCACTCAGCGCTAAAAAACATCCTTAACGGAAAAAACAGTTCGGAAAAATTGTTATTCTTAGGCAAAGCCAACCAGCTCGCCGATACATTCAAAAAGTTGTACGAGGAGCAATTTGTCACAGGCTGCAACAAAGCAGAATTAATAAAGTGGATCTTAAACAATTTTCAATACAAGAGTAAAACTAAAGCCCTGGATTCTACAGAAAAATATTTGCACGATATCATATCAACCGAAACAAAGTTCTGCAAAAATCCGATCATAAAATTTTTACCCCCTGGTGCTGACGGAAAAAAAGTACTCGCATCCACTTCAATAAAATCCCGTCAGAAATAAATTCTGGAAAGCCTCCATCCTTAATCAAAAAAGAATAAAAGTGAGGGGCTTATTGTCGCGCCCTTAAAAACCTCTTGTAAGCCCCCAACAGGTTGGTATACCATTGCATCATTATTTTAATGTAATCTAAAACCAATCAAAAATGAGCTACGAAGAAAAACCAATGTTTGCCCTGACAGTAAGGGAATTTAAGGACACGTTCAAAGGCGTGATCAGGGAAGTGCTGAGCGAAGACCAACCGGAAAACAAGAGCGCGAAACAAAGTGAAGTAAAACAGGATGAGCATTTCACCATAGCCGGACTATGTAAGTTTCTCGACTGCTCCAAAGTGAGCATTCATAAATACAAACAAAAAGGTTTGCCCTTTTACCGGATCGGAAAAAAACTCCTGTTTCAAAAATCCGAAGTGCTGGAATTCATGCGAAACTTTGGTTTCAGGAAGAAGATCGTATCAGGACAGCAAAGTTCTTAGAATTTCATTCCAACCTGCAAACACAGGATCAAAGCAAACCAATCATTTAATAACAGCAGGCCGCTGGTTCATGCGGCCTGCTTTAATCAAGCCACATGGAAATCAATCCACAATTTGAATTAGGAAAATACGGTATTGGCGCAGAAGATATTATTACAGAGGCCGGTCAACTGTTGATGCAGAGTCAGCGAGATGCAGAATACAAAGGACTGTTTGTAGTTAAAACCGCAAAACGTTGGATAGACCAGGCAAAGACCAGGCCCATTCCGAAAATGCTCTTTGGAGAATTTTGGTTTGAAGAAGAAGTTTGCATACTCTTTGCCGATACCAACCTGGGTAAATCCATTCTTGCAGTTCAAATCGCAGACAGCATCAGCAAAGGTCAGCCATTAAAAGGCTTTGAGCTGGAAGCAGCAAAGCAGCCCGTTCTGTATTTTGATTTCGAACTTTCTGATAAACAATTTGAAAACCGTTACTCTCGTGAATTTAAGGATCACTATCCTTTTGATGAAAATTTTATACGGGTGGAAATAAATCCGGAAGCCATTATTCCCGAACATCAGAGCTTTGAAGACTATCTGAATTATTCAATGGAGCTGAGTATTAAAGAAACAGGAGCAAAAATATTAATTATCGATAATCTCACCTACCTGAAAAATGAAACGGAAAAGGCAAGAGATGCCCTGCCACTGATGAAACATTTAAAAGCACTGAAGAAAAAGTATGGACTCTCCATTCTTGCGCTGGCCCATACTCCCAAACGCGATCTGACAAAAGTCATTACAAGAAACGATCTGCAGGGGAGCAAAATGCTTATCAATTTCTGCGACAGCTCTTTTTCTATTGGTGAAAGCGGCAGCGATAAAAGCATTCGTTATCTGAAACAAATCAAGTCAAGAAACACCGAGATAATTTATGATACCGAGAATGTATGTGTCTGCCACATTCAAAAGCCCGAAAACTTTCTCGGCTTTGAACTGCTCAACAACGGAAGTGAACGGGAACATTTAAAACCGATGACCAAAGAAGACAAAGAAAGCATTATAGTACGCGCAAAAGAATTAAGCAGTCAGGGAAGCAGCCAGCGGCAGATAGCCTTCGAATTAAGTATCTCCCTTGGCGCAGTAAATAAGTATCTCAAACAATAAAGCGTTCACGCTGTTCACGCGTTCAGTGTGTGAACATCATGAACACTTTGAACACCGTGAACGGTATGAACATCATGAACACTTTGAACACCGTGAACGGTATGAACATCGTGAACGCTTTGAACACCGTGAACGCTCGTGAACACCAAAATGCTTTTAAAAAATGAAAACAAGTCAAGATCAAGTCAATAAAAAAAATGTTCACGAGCGTTCACGGC
>JACMLS010000574.1 GCA_014379485.1 Bacteroidia bacterium
ATTTGTTTTTCTTTTCAAAATTTCAGGAGTGTGCTCCTGGTGTACAAAACTATTTGCAAACCCTGCATCAATAGTATCGGTAAAACTATTAAGTGTATTTATAAAATATTCTTTAAAACGGATCACTGTACCTTCGTCAAAAAGTTTTTCAGGAACCTGTATAATAATATCGGTTCCAAACCTCGATCGCTTTATCTCAAAGTCAAATAATGAATTGTCTTTTGAATAGCCCATAATGCCAAGAGATCTGCCCGATGAATTTTTTGCAGCCTCATCCAGTACATGGAAATCCATAAAATTATACTGAATATCAAAAAGCGGATTTACCATATGCGTTTCTTCGCTAACGAAATTTTTTATTATCGCAAATGGCAAGCGGTCATTTCCGCGTAATTTAAGGCGCTGTTCAGAAACTCCCTTTATTATTTGGGCAAGCGTGGCAGATTTTCTGAAGTTGAAACGAAATGGTATAGCGTTAACAAAACAACCCAGTAATTTATCTCCGTCTTCTACCTGCGGCCGCGCGTTGCAAATAATTCCAACAGTCAGATCTGTTGTATTGCAGGTAACTTTTAAAACGCATAAAAAAGCGCTTAAATAAATATCCTGCAGATCAAGATTCATTTTCTTTGCCAGCTGCTCAATATTTTTTAATGTTGATCCGGGAATGGGGTTAACAAGCAGCCTGGTTTCATATTGATTACCGGTTTTTGAAGTGTCTGCCTGCCAGGGCAGAGATGTTCTTTTGAAATTCTGGAGTTCTTTTTTCCAGAAACCCAGTATAGATTCGTTTCTTTTGTACGATTCCTGTTCCGTTACAAAATCGCCATAGCGGGCCGCTATTTTTTTTGGTGTATGATCTTTATTTTTTTGCAATAAATTGCAGGTTTCAAAAAGTTCTGCGGCAAAAGAAGCGTTTGACCATCCGTCTGTAATTGCATGGTGCGAGGTCCAGACCACCGAAACGCCGTTATTGCCAAGCAGAAAAACTGCCAGTCTCCATGTTTCGGCTTTTGACAGGTTGAGCGGATTGCTTCTGTCTTTTTTATTGTAAAGCTCTATTTGTTGTTTCTGCGCATCTTCACTCATCCCACTCAGATCACTGAAATGAATTTTACAGAACTCTTGAGTATAACTATGTATTACCTGCACCGGAACATCAATTAAATTGAGATAAAATGCGCTCCGTAACACCTCATGTTTTTGTACAAGTAATTTTAGCGCCTGTTCCAGGATCATCTTGTCAAAAAAAGAAACCTCTGTCTGAAAATAATTCTGATCATGATAAATTCCTGAATTTTTTTGCAACTCAGTATAATAGATCATTCCCAGCTGCATTTCTCCGATGGGATACACAGCATCAACTCCTTTAAAGGCAAGGTCTTTTTCTGTCTCTTTTGTTTTTTTCTCAAGGTCAGAAAAAATGTTTTTATGAACAGATGCTGAAGCGGGTAATTTTCTTTTGCTTTCAGCAAGTGCAGCCATTTCTTCAAGATTGGCGCAATCATAAATATCTTTTACTTCAACAGCATTAAAAATTTTATTGAATAAAATAACCGAACGCAGCGCCTTTATTGAATCTCCTCCCGACGAAAAGAAATTATCATGCAGCCCTATATTGGTAACTCCAAGCACTTCTTCCCAAATCAAAGCTACCTGTCGCTGTGCTTCTGTTGCAGGAGGAATGAAGGGGACTTTGTACCTCCGTTCTTCATGAATTTCAAGCAGCGCCTTTTTATCCATTTTTCCATTGGCGGTTACCGGTATTGCAGAAACCGAATGAACAAAATCAGGGATCATATACTCAGGCAGGTAATCCTTTAACCACTCTTTCCAGTTGGTTGCGCTGTCTTGCAATGTAATAATGAAAGCCACCAGTAAAATATTATTTTCTGATCTGTCAGCAATTACAGCAGCCTGCTTTACATGTTCATGCGCTAAAAATTTGTTTTCAATTTCTTCGGGCTCTACACGATAGCCCCGTATTTTTATCTGTTCATCTGTTCTCCCCAAAAATTCAAAGTAACCTGATGGTAATAATCTTGCTTTATCTCCGCTGTTATAATAACGCGCACTTTTTTTATTTTTTAGTGCAACAAACTTTCTTTTGCTGAGTTCGCTGTTACCTATGTATTCAAGAGCAAGCGCTTTTCCTCCTATATAAAGATCGCCGGGCATTCCCACAGGTACTGTATTCATTTCTTTATCCAGAATAAGAAAATCTACATTCTGAATGGGCTGACCTATGATCTGCCTTTGGATCTTTTCAAAATCAGAATTATTTGTATATGCATAAGCAGAAACGCCAATTGTTGTTTCAGTTGGTCCGTAATGATTTAATACAACAAGAGATTTCTTTTTTTCAATAAGATTTTGTGTTAAGCGATGGTTCATCAACTCTCCGCCCTGCATAATTAACCTGAGGTTGCTTTCTGCCAATCCTTGCTTAAATGCATTTGTTTCTGCAATAACCTCAAGGAGTGAGGGCGTTATTTTTATAAGAGAAACAGATTTGCTGATGAGGTAAGCTGCAAGTTTCTCAGGATCGTTTACCAGGTTCTCACCAACCAAACAAAGCGCGGCTCCGCGTGTAAGACTGCAGAATAACGAACTGTAACCGAGATCGAAAGAAAGAGAAGTAAGAAGCGCGCAGGTGTCGTTTTCCGTAACGTTAATATGCCGGTCAATTCCGTTTACATAATTCACAAGACTTTCATGCCCCACTAAAACACCTTTGGGTACACCAGTTGTACCGGAGGTGTACAGAATATATGCTTCTTTTCTCTTATCCTTTAAAACAGCAGGAGACTTAACTTTTTCTGAAGTGAAATCAGAAATGTCAAGTTCTTTAATCTTTGTGTTGTGAGTTTTTTCAGCAGTAAATTTTATAAGCAATTTGCAATTGCTGTTTTCAAGTATGTATTCTATCCTTTTTAAAGGAGATGAAATGTCAATCGGAACAATAACAGCGCCCGATCTGTGAATGGCGATCATAGCAACAATGAAATGGATAGTTCGCTGCCCGTATATAGCTACGCGGTCTCCGTTTGCAATACCGTATTTTTCCTGCATTTCAGCAGCAAGGGCAGCTGAGCGCAAACTTAACTGTTCGTATGTCAATTGGTTTTCCTGGTCAAACACTGCTGTTTTATGAGGGAAAGAAGTTGCAGAGCTGTCAAATAAACTCAGCCAGTCTGTTTCGTCTATATCAACTGTTTTTCCTTCGGTTTTTTTATACAGATCCAAATCGGCTGCGCTGCAATTATTGCTTGCCGTTTCAACAGGAAGATCAATATTCTGCAGAATTTTTTTCAGTAAACTATCAAAGTGTTCAGGTAAAAATTCTGATCGGGCAAGTGTTGCGTTGGTATCAATTGTAAGACAGATCTTTATTTTTTCAGCGTTATCAAACACACTAAGTTTGACAGGAAAATAATTTCCGTTTCCTGAAAACGAAACCTCGTTTACAAGAGCGTGCAGATCGGGCACACTGAAATACTCAAACCCAAAATTAAATTTTGACAAAAGATCTGCCGCAGATCCGTTTACGGAATGATCATTAAAGTCTATCCATTCATTAACATTATTCAGGGTATCAATACACTCCTGCCATAACTCTTTAAAAGTTGATTCTTTGCTGAAGGTGAAATTTACCGGAAGTATATTGGTAACGTTGCCAACAATGTCTGCAAGTTCTTCGTTTTCTCTGTTGTACTGTTGCACACCAATGGTTACTGGAGAACCCTGCGCGTGTAAAGACATGAGCAGGTACCAGGCGCTTAAGATAAACGTGCCCGGGTTTGTGCTTTTGTTGCGGGCAGCTTTAAACAACTCAGTTTCTGCAGAAGAAGAGAGTGGCAGATTAAAAGTTTTATACACAGGTGGCCTGCCTGCAAATTTATATTTCAGAAAAGAACAGGCTTCAGGTCTTGCTGTATTGTATTTATATTTTTTCCAAAAGGCAGTACTATCCGCATCTCCTTCTTTTATTAACTCGTTGCGCCAGGATGAATAATTAAAATAAGAAACAGCTTCTTCAATAAGCAGCTCCTGGTTTTCATAAACAGAAAGTGCAGCCTTAATAAGCAGGCACAGGCTGTAATAATCCGCAATAAAAATGGGGGCAGAAACGTGTAACGATTTTCCGTTACCCGGAGCAATCCACACTAACAGGTCATCAGCCGTGCAATTTTTTAAAGAATCATAACTATCAAAATACTTTACTTCAGCTACATCTTTTTTGTACTGAAGCGGAAACTTAAAACCTTTGGGCAGATGGTATTCTGCAGACAAAGCATCAAAAAAAGAAATCGCTTTATTAAATGCGGTAAGAAGTTTTTGGTTGTCAATATTCTTTTTCAGTTCACAGCAACACTCAATTCTGTTCTGGTGTTCTGTGTTTTTACTAACCCAGGTAATTTTTTGCTGTGGCGACAATTCGAAACCTTCTTTATTTATGCTGCTCATAGTAATGTATGCTTTTAACTTTGTTCTTACTCAGGATCATTAATATGCACTGCTCATAGAAACCAGAATCTTTCTTGAACCTGTAAACGCGTTTCTTCCGTGCGCCATTCTCATATTGTCAAGTACCAGTACATCATTTTTTTCCCATTTAAAAATGCTTTTGGTATTTTCAAAAGCCGCGGCAATGTTTTCAATTACATTTTTTTCAATTTCTTCTCCGTTCCCATAAAACGTATTAAACGGAAGATCAGAAGAAGAAAATGCGTCTGCGTAGCTGGAAGAAAGTGCCCACCTGTTAAAGAAAAAACCGTGATTAAACCATAATTCTTCTTTTGTAAGCGGATGAATGAGCAGTGCCGGTCTCTTCCATTTAATAGAAAGATTGTCTTTTGATTTCCACTCAAAATTCATGTTGTTCTCAGTGCAATAATTTTCAACTTCCTTCGGGTCATTTGTCTGGAAAACTTTTTGCCAGGCTAAACCCAGTTTGTCGTTAAGATTGCGCATATATAAAATGCCCTGTTCCCTGAACCGCGTAATAATTTCAGGATCTATCTTTTTTGTAACTTCTGCATTAGAACAGATGGGGGTTTCTCCGCC
>JACMLS010000575.1 GCA_014379485.1 Bacteroidia bacterium
ATTTGTTTTTCTTTGCTCGAAAGTTTTCCGAGCATTTCTTCCTGCTCTGTCTTTTCTTTTGCGAGACTTATTTTTTCAGTTTCTTCTGAACCTAATAAACTTTTTTTCTCTGAAATTTTTCCCTGCAGGTCTTTTTGTTCTTCTGTAAGCAGAGTTTGTTTTTTTACAATAGAATCTGCGTGGCTGTGTCTTTTTACATTTATTTCCTGCATGTATTTTACGCGGCCGTAAGCCTGGTTAAAATCATCTGACGCAAACACAAACATAATTTTATTGTAAGCCTGTTTATTACGATAAGCGTAATACACCATTTTTTTGTAACGGTTTTTTAAAGTATCCAACTCGGCGTTCTTTCTTTCTATTTCCTTTTGCTTTTTACTGATCTGCCCGTTCATTAATCTTATCTCAGAATTAATAGTGTTTATTAATTCCTGGCGGGCAGAAATTTTCATGTTAATGGCCTGTACCTGAAACATGGTGAGTTTTTTGCCGGTGGTAGTTTCATCAAGAATTGAATTAAGATTCTCAATATCCTTATTCAGTTTTTTCTTTTTATCCCTGAGCTCGCTTGCCTTGGGGTTGCCGTTTTGTTTTTGTGCTACTGCAGAAAAAGCAATGAACATACAAAACATGCAAATTGCCAGGCGAAAAACTTTTGATCTGTGAGTGTTCATTGCGTTCATTTTAAATTTTTAAAATAGATTTAATGATCTTCCGGATTTTTAGGTTTTATTTCTATTTCTTTATAGCTGGCAGGCACTTTGTAAGGAAACGTTGTTCCGTCTTCGTTTAGTTTAATCCTGCTGTATTTAATATCTGCTTTTATTATTTTTTCAGGTGTTGAAATGGTGTAAAGCAATTTAAACGGTGCCAGAAAATTATCTACCGGTTGAAAATCATCGTAGCAGGCATTGAATTTTCTTTTTGTCTCGGCATCATCAAACTCCAACATAACAATTTTAAACGTTTCAGGATTCAGCCACATGGTCTGTACACTTTCTTTTGGGGGAGTTCCGTCCATCAGTTTCTGCAATCTTCTTTTTCTTATGGTGCTCAAAAAATACTGACAATTATTTTTGTCTTTGCCACCTTTCATCTTAACCGTGTCATTCAAAAACTCAGCACTGTTTCCAAAAAGCAAAGCTTGTATCACATCAAAATCAAGGTCAGCATGTAGTTTTTCGTTTATAAAATTAAAATCGCCTTTAAAATATCCTTTATCCAAACCGCCCAGCTCAGTTGTGATCATAAACTTTACAGAGTCTTTTGTTATAAGCATGCGCAAAGCATCTACAGGTCCTTTTGAAATGTTTAACCAGATAACAGAATCTTTTCTGCTGCGCACAGCCACGCTAAAAGAATTATCATCGTTATCCATGTTCATCTCGCAGCTGAATTTTGCAACTACTGTTTTATAATCCAGTTCTTTATCTTCCATTAAACGTTTAAGTGCCTTTCCGTTCTTATAATCCATTTTGCACTTAACGTATTCAGTTGTACTGTCAGGAAGCACCAAAGTAGTATCATTGTTTTTTACAATGGGCGTGTCTGTTTTTTGTAATTTCTTTTTTCCTTTACAGGAAATAAAATTCACACCAATAAAAAGTAAAAACAAGAGTCCGAAAAAACGTAATCCGGTTGGTTGGAAGGATGGAAGATTGGAAGATTGGGTGAGTGTTCCCCCCAACTTTCCATCCTTCCAACCTTCCATTCTTTTACTCATACAATTTTTTTTCTGCAATTTTTTTATCAATGTTCTCAGAACCTCTTCCGGTGTCTTTTGCTTTTTTCCAGTATTCAAGCGCTTTTTCGGGTTCGTTCATTTTAAAAAGTATATCGCCGTAATGTTCAAGTACCACACCGTTTCTGTCTGCGCCTGTTTTCAATGCTTTCTCAATCCACTCCCTTGCTTCGGGTAATTTGTTTTGCTGGTAAAGGATCCAGGCATACGTATCCATGTATTGCGGATTTTTTTTATCCAGTTCATTTGCATGCGAAGAAAATTTTTCTGCACGGTCTAATTTTGCTTTGCGTAACGACAGGTAATAACTGTAATTATTCAAAATATATGTGTTGTCCGGATCCAGCTTTAATGCATCCTCAAAGGCCTTGTCTGATTTCTCGTACTCTTTTAAGTAGTTGTAGGCGTCTCCTAAGCTGGTAAAGATTTGGGTTAATAATGCATTGTTCTCTATTACGTACTCTTTGGCCTCAAGTAACAGATCTATGGCTTCTTTTTGTTTTTTTAACTGAATTTTGGCAAAACCACCGTAATATAGAGGCAAGGGCTGACTCGGAAAAAGGTCTGCGGCTTCTTTACTATGTATTTCTAATGCTGTATTATCGCGAAGTAAACCATCAATTTTCATAACAGAGGTCCACACCGCAAAATTACTTTTGTCTGTTTTCAATGCTTCTGCAAACTGGTCGCGGGCTTCTTTCAGTTTTTTCTCGCGCTCTAAAAAACTTCCGTAAGTAGTATGTGCTTTTGCCTCGTCGGGATGTACGGCAACCAAGATCTCGCACAGTTCAAGCGCGTCTTTTTTGTATTCGGGATATTGATCGCTGAGCGTATAAAATGAAATGAGAATTTTTACTTTCTGATCCACTTCCAGGTCAGGATTTTTAAAAGCAATTTTTACTTCGCGCAAAAAAGCAGAATCGTTTGTTTGTGAGCGGTAATAATCTGCAAGCGCAAGGTGTACGTATGGATTTTTAGGATCTATCTTCAGTAATTTCTCATACACAGCCATTGCTTTTTCTTTCTGCCCGCTTTCCTGGTACAACTCTGCCAGATAGGTATAGTAATTACTTTCTGTAGGGTATTCTTCTATCAGTTTTTTCAATTCATTTTCCGCATCAGCATTTTTTTTGAGCTGGCGCAGCAATTTTATTTTTGCAAGGTAGACCTCGGCGGTTTTCCCGAATTTCTGGCCCATGTTATCATAAGTCTTTATTGCTTTCTGATAATTCTCTGCATACACATATTCTTTGGCAAGCTCCCTGTAATAATCGCTTTTGTTCGGAAACTGCTGTATCAGTTTTTCGTACGCTGATGCTGCTTCGTTATACATTTTTTTGTTGTGCAGGCATTCTATATACAGCAACATATACCATTCGTTTTTCGGCTCTGTAGTTGCTGCTCCTTTTGCATATTTCAAAGCATCGTCATACAATCCGTTAAAACGATAAATGCAACCCAGCTCATATTGGGCTGAGGGTGCAGTGGGATCTATTTTTAAACTTTCTTTAAACTGCTCTTCTGCCAGCTCAATATTTCCTAAAGCCTTTTGGCGACAGGCGTTTATAAAACAGGTTTTAAATTTTATTTGATCTTCTTCTGTTAGTTTTTTTCCTTTGGGTACAGAAGAATTGCTGGAGACCTGGTTAGAAGAATTGGTGTTGGAAGAAGTGTTTTTAGAATTTTTGCAGGAAAAAAAAATCAGCACAAAAAAGAAACAACAAACAAACCTTAAAGTTTTTTGAAGGGAATTTTTTAAGAAGAATATTTCACAAATTTCTTTTTTCAAGAGTAACTATTAAAATCGCCCACACTAAGATCCATGGCTTTTCCATGCACCTCAGCATTGTTCCCGATCATCGAATTAACAATATTAGCCCAAATCACTTTGCTGTTATTTTGAATTATGGTATTTCTGATAACAGAGTTTTCAACATTTGTGCCTTTTCCAACAGAAACGTGGGGGCCAATAACCGAATTAACAATCTTTACGTTCTCTCCCAAAAAACAAGGTTCTATGATCGTAGAATTTTCGATAATTACTGAAGAATGTCTTAAATTTTCGCTGCCTTTTTCAAATTCAAGCACCCTTTGGTTGGTATAAACGGTTGCGTCTTTGTTACCACAATCCAGCCATTCCGTAACCTTACCGGGAACAAATTTTGTTCCTTTCTTTTTCATATTCTCTAAAGCGTTTGTAAGCTGAATTTCGCCTTTTTCGCGAATGTCATTGTCAACCAAATACTTTAATTCGCTGCGTAAATAATCTCCGTCTTTAAAATAATAAATGCCAATTATAGCAAGGTCAGAAACAAAGTCTTTTGGTTTCTCAACAAAATCAGTAATTACATTATTGCTGTCTAATTTTACTACCCCAAACTGGCTCGGATCTTCAATTTTTTGCACCCAGATCACGCCTTCCTGGCTCGTATCCATTTTAAAATCTGCTTTAAACAGCGTATCTGCAAAGGCCACTACGGTTTTTCCGGTAATTACAGGTTCTGCACACATAATTGCATGCGCAGTTCCATGCGCCACTTCCTGGTACCAAATGCTGCCTTTTGCGCCCTGGCTTTCGGCAATTTTTAAAAGTTGTGCTTCGGTTTCTTTCCCAAAAGTGGGGCCGATTATGAAAGCGATCTGTTCTACTTTTTCGCCACAAACTTTGGTAATATCTTCTACAAGCCTTTGTACAATTGGTTTTCCGGCAACCGGAATTAAAGGTTTTGGAATGGTGAGGGTGTGAGGCCTCATGCGCTTGCCCATGCCGGCCATTGGAATGATGATGTTCATACAAAAAAATTTCTGAGCAAAGATACGAAAAGGGATAATGCTTTCTTGCACGGATGGCTGGAAGAATGGAAGGTTGGAAGATTGGGTGTGATGTACGCTGAAGAGAAATTTCTCAAATCATCCTTCCAACCTTCCAATCTTCCAACCTTCCACCCATCCATATATTTCCCGTATGTTAAAAAATCTCAAATTCAGCTGGTAATTTTAAGTGAAGAGAATTATTTCTTCTCAGTAAAAAACTCGTATTCTCTTTTTCCGGTAAAAACAACTTTTCCATCTGCTTTTTTTATGTAAGTGGTTCTGAAACCCATTTTGTTATAGCAGATCTCGATAGTGCTCTTACTGCCGCACTCGTTTTTTTCTGAGACCTTCTTTGCAAGTTTTCCTGCCTCACCTTTTTTTTCAGGCACCATATACTCAAAAGTAATAATGGTTTCTTCTGTTTTAACCGGGGCAAGAGCATTGCTGCATTCCGGATATTTTTTTGTGATCACCCTTTTTGTAAACTGCCCGAACTTGTTATAAAAAACTGCCGAACGTTCGGTTTCAAACAAAGAGTCTGATAATACTTCTTTTTTTTCGTAACCAACATAAAGTATCATCTGGTCAAGGGAATCGTAGGTGTATGTTTCTTTGCGGGTCAATATTCCCTCTTCAAAATCTTGTTTCTCTGCTATTTTCCCGTTTGTTCCCCATACAAAAATTGTGTTTTCTCCCTTTGTACCGGGTTTTGTATCTTTCTTTTTAAAATATTCCAG
>JACMLS010000576.1 GCA_014379485.1 Bacteroidia bacterium
CTTCTAATTCAACAAACACACCAAAGTTGGTGAAGTTGCGAACAGTTCCTGTGTGTTTAGAACCTTTAGCGTATTTATCTAAGATAATATTCCAAGGATCAGGCGTTAATTGTTTCATACCTAAGCTCATTTTACGCTCTTCGCGGTCTAATGTTAAGATCAATGCTTCGATCTCATCACCTATCTTCACGAATTCCTGAGCGCTGCGTAAATGCTGGCTCCAGCTCATTTCACTTACGTGAACTAAACCTTCAACACCTTGTGCGATCTCGATAAATGCACCGTAATCGTTAATAACAACTACTTTACCTTTTACCTTATCACCAATTTTTAACTCAGAGTTTAAAGCTTCCCAAGGATGTGGGGTTAATTGTTTTAAACCTAAAGCAATACGTTTTTTATCATCATCAAATTCAAGAATTACTACCTGAATTTTCTCATCTAATTTAACGATCTCTTCAGGGTGGTTAATACGACCCCAAGATAGATCTGTAATGTGAATTAAACCATCAACACCACCAAGATCAATAAACACACCATAAGAAGTAATGTTTTTCACAGTTCCTTCTAATACTTGTCCTTTTTCTAATTTAGAGATGATATCGCGTTTTTGGCTTTCTAATTCAGCCTCAATTAACGCTTTGTGAGAAACTACAACGTTTTTAAATTCATTGTTGATTTTTACAACTTTAAATTCCATTGTTTTTCCAACATACACATCGTAATCACGAATTGGTTTAACGTCGATCTGAGAACCTGGCAAAAATGCTTCAATTCCGAATACATCAACAATAAGACCGCCTTTGGTACGGCATTTAACAAAGCCCTTAATAACTTCATCGTTAGTAAGAGAAGAGTTAATACGATCCCAGCTTTTATTAGCGCGTGCTTTTTTATGAGAAAGAATTAATTGTCCGGTAGCGTCTTCCTGGTTTTCAATATACACTTCAACCATGTCTCCAACATGAAGATCTGGATTGTAGCGGAATTCTGAAAGAGGAACCACACCGTCAGACTTAGAACCGATGTTTACAATAACCTCGCGGTTATTCATTCCAACAACTGTACCTTCAATAATCTGCAGGTCTTCAATTGTTTTTAATGTTTTGCTGTAAAGATCATCCAACTTCGCTCTGTCTTCCGGCGAATAATAATCTTGTTTTTTTCCAATAGTACTCCAGTCAAAATCTGCAGTACCTACGTTTGCTGTTTCAGCCATTTTATTTTTTTTGTTTTAAAAGCAGTTCCGGTTAAGGTTTTAATGCTTTTTCAACATTTGTATTGAGATTTTCAGGGTAATCTCAAGAGGTTTTACATTGTGAATTTTAAGGCCGTTCTTCCCAGTAAAAACGGGAGACAAACTTACAAAAATCTGAGCCCTGTTTTGGTTAAAATCCTGAATATATTTTTTGCGATTTTTAACCGGTTTAAGGCCAGTAGTTTAAGAAATGAGGCCTTATTAACCCGAAATGAACAAAATGCTGTGGAAAGCCCGTGGTTACTTGACTTACAGCGATTTGGCCTAAAAAAGAAGTGGTATTGATTTTTGATGGGTTTATCCCAAAAATATCAATACCACTGATAATTGAAGCTCTATTAATCTTTAACTCTTAACCGGAATTGGCCCTACGCGAATAATTTTTCCGTTATAGACTCTGTAACGGTTACCCATCAAGTCAAAAGTTTGTCCTTCTCCTTTTTTAAACAGATCATTCAAATCTTCTTCCATTGTATGTATGCTGCCTTTTGTTTTATAGGCAAGCTCAATGTATTGCAGATTTGGCTCTGTAGTTACACCGCACAAAATAACATGCACAGGTTTTTTTACAGAAGAGATCAGCTCATAATCGCGCATATTGGCCCAGTTGTCTGCCACCAATATAAATTCTTTTGCGTCTGTATATTTTTTCTGGGCAAAGAGCAAGGCTTCCACATTATTTTCGGGTGCGTCTCCGCCATAACCTGCTTTAATTGTTTTTACTGCACAGTTTATAACAGTGTCGTAATTGGTAGCGGCGCAATCATAAATTCCACCTGTTGCGCCTGTTCTTTTTTCTGCATCGGGTTTCATATCGCCATCATTAAAAAACACAAAATTCTTTACCTTGTCTTTTTCTTTTTCAACTTTTAGCTTTAGAGAATACCAGCAAAGCAATTGCCCAATGTAGGGCGACATACTTCCGGTAAAATCTCCAACCACAACCATGTTTTTCCAGTTTAAACTTCTGTTCAGAATTTTTATTACGGTGCTATCGCGTATCACTTCTCTGCCGTCTGCCAATCTTTTTATGTATTCACCTTCTTCCATGGCAGATTCCATGCTCGGTGCTTTTCTGTAAGTAATTACAAATCCGTGAAAATATCCAGATGCTTCAGATTCGCTATGGCAACCGGTTTGTGCCACCAACTTCCATTTGGTCATGTACGATGAAAATGCGTTGGGCGCAGCAAAATACAACATGGCCATTCTCTTCTGGTTCAGTTCAGAAAAATCGTTTTCTCTCGGATATTGCGTATAAACCAATTCAACTTTCTCAATAATTCCTCCTTTTAGATCTTCCGCATCTTTTAAGTTGGAAATAAGAAAATCGCCATAAGGAATTTTTAAAGTGAGCTGGTCAAAGCCGCTTCGTTTTTCGGGTTTTTCTTTTTTGTATTTTTTTACAGAGCAAGTATCAAAATTTGCTTTGATAGAAATGTTCACTTTTTCCTGTGCAATGATTTTCCCCATAAGTGAAGAGAAAAATACGAGTAGTAAGATTATCTTTTTCATAACGTTCATTTATATATTAATGGTGAAAAGCAGAAAAAGTCACACTTCGGCAAAAATTATTTTTTTGATTTTTGGGGAATTGATAGAATACATCAGCAATCAAATGTTTCTGATGTTAGGAAAATGCCTATATTTAGTTAAATAAAAACCGCCTTTTTATGGATCGCTTCAGAATCTCAGCAAAAATTCCTACCGACGTTAAAACTTTATTCGATGCCTGGCTCAGCAGTAAAGAGCATACCGCTTTTACAGGTGGCAGCGCAAAAGTTGAAAACAAAATAAACGGCAAATTTTCTGCCTGGGATGAATACATTACCGGCCGCACAACAGAAATTGTTCCCGAAAAAAAGATCGTACAAAAATGGCGCACCGTAGAGTTTGCCGACGATTGTTCAGACTCTGTTCTGGAAATTCTCTTTGAAGAAATTTCTGATAACGAAACC
>JACMLS010000577.1 GCA_014379485.1 Bacteroidia bacterium
AACGATTCCGGCCAGAATAAAATTAGGAAATGATTCTGCCACCTGTACTGCTGACGGAATGCCCGCCAAAATGGGAAATTTTAAACCCTACAGTGAACTTGTAGGTGGAAATTTTTTTACGAACGATACCGGAAACGGAGTTATCATAACAACACGCTTATTAAGAAAACTGAAAATTGTTTTACTTGAAAAAGGTGATACTTCAAAAAAACAAATTGTTTTAAAAGACAAATTAAAAAGGTACCTGCCGCTCGATTCTGTTTTAGGAAAAAAGATCACCCTCAGCACCGCGGTAATTACTGGCGGCGGAATGTTCCGTATGCCTTCAATACCCGGAATGCCATCGCTTGGAAATAATAGCGCTAAAGATACTACACCAGGCGGCGGAATGGGAGAAAAAAAATACGAGTTTACCATTACAGGAGTAATAAAGATAGAGAACTTTGGTCCTATGGCATTAAGCGCAGATCTGATCATGCCAATAAAATCAGCCAAAGCAATTCCTTCTGTAGGCTTTACAAACATTCTTGATTTTTTAAGTAAAGGTGCAACAACCGGAAGCAAATATTCTTCTGTTTACGTTCGTGTAAAAGACATGAAACAAACAGACGCAGTTAAAAAAAGATTAGAAGAAATGAAACTGAATGTGTTTTGTTTTTCTGACCAGCTTAAAGAAATTAAAAAAGGATTTGTGATCATACAAAGTGTACTTGGCGTTATTGGAATAATTTCTTTGTTTGTTGCAGGATTGGGAATCATCAACACCATGCTCATGTCTATTTTAGAACGCACCCGCGAAATAGGAATTATGAAAGCAATTGGCGGAACAGAATTACAGATCCGTTTCATTTTCTTTTTTGAAGCAGCAACAATTGGTTTTTTCGGAGCACTGGGCGGAATTGGATTAGGTTGGCTGATAACACGCGTAGCCAATTTTTTTGTGAATGCCCAAGTCACAGGTTCGGGCAACGACCCGGTTAATTTATTTTATTTCCCGACCTGGCTGTTGATTGGCGCTATTTTATTTTCTATTGGCATCAGCCTTATTGCAGGCTTATATCCGGCAGTGCGCGCCTCACGTATTGATCCTGTAGAGGCATTACGACATAATTAAAAAACTCATCTTAGTGAAAGCTTAGTGTTTTCTAAGTGAACTAAGTGGTGAAAAAAGCGTTCAATTCTCTTTCACATTATAATAAGCATCCCATAATTTATTTCTGAATTTATTTTGCGGATCAAGTTTTTTCTTCAGCTCAAAAAATTTCTTTGCATTTGGATAGGCCGCTGCAAATTGTTCTGCACTTGCATGAATTTGATAAGGTAAATAATAAGAACCTTTACAACTCAAAGCAACATCAACTAATTCCTTCGTCCACTCTCTCACCCGTCCCCTGTCCTTCTCCCTCGTCCCTTGCTTATAATAAACTACAAAAGCAAAAACATCTTGCTTTGCCCAGGCTAACAATGAGCCCGGATCTTTTTTTGCGTAGCGGATAGAAACATTCATTACATTAACATGGTGTTTGCGGAAAACTTTTTTCATTTCCGGATAAAATTTATCGAACTCATTTACCGGCACAAAATATTCCTGCAACACATACGTAGATTTTTTTCTTGATTTAGGTTCCAGTTCCTTTACTTCATAACCTGCTTCAAAATTTCTCCATTCAACCGGGTTTCCCAAATTTACAAGCGGATCAAAAATACTTTTCCGAATCCATTTTCCGCCGGGAAAACCGGAAATTACCCTGAAAGCAAAACGATGAAACCTGTATTTGCTTCCCAAAGGTTTCAGGCGATTTGTTTCTGTAAGTTTTTCATTTGTTTTTGTGTAAGTAATTGCTCTCACTTTTTTATACCTGCGCGGATAAATGTCTGCGTTGTGAAAAATAGCCAGCGAATCTGATTTTATTTTTTCGAAAAAGAAATTTTTGTAGTTTTTAATTTTCATCATTTTATCAGTACGCATTACTTTACAATTATCAGTAAGATAAAGCGTCACTTCAGTAATTACACCAAGGCCTCCGTAACCGCCAATTGCGCTGTAAAACAGTTCGCTGTTCTCTTGCCTGCTTGCTCTAAGCAAACTGCCGTCTGCTAAAATTATATTGAATTGCTTTACCGATAAGATCAAAGGCCCTTCGCCAACATATCTTCCGTGTACATTAACGCTGAGCGAACCACCCACGGTAAAATTGGCGTAGGTCTGCATAATGCGCACAGAAAGATCAAACGTGTCAATGTACTCCAATACTTTTCTCCAGATAATTCCTGCCTGCACTGTAATTTCTTTGTTCTCTTTAGAAAAATTCAAGACCTTATTGAATCCCCTCATATCAATATGCAGGCTTTTCTCCTCCATCGTTTGCCCGCCCTGACTATATTTTCCGCCGCCAATAGAAATTGGCCCCTTGCAATTTTTTACAGCGTTCGCAATTTCTTCTGTTGTTAGTGGAATTAGAATTGAATCTACCTCAACAGGATTTAATGCGGTAATATCATTTATTATTCTTGGTTTTACCTGCGAATTACCACTGAGAAAAAAAAGAAAAGAGAATACGAAAAGAAAAATACAATTTCTTTTTTCTTTAAAGGAAATGATCTGGGCGAAAAATAAAATTTTCAATTTGTTTTGAAGAGAAGCTAAAATCGCAAGAAAAAATGGAAACGCCATCTTAAAAAATCACAAATCACGCCTGGCGTCTTACAAGGGGTTCTACTTTTTATTGAGTAAAGCTGCCGAGAAATTTTTGAATCTCTTCCCAATAACCTTCTTGTTTCATAATGTTATTGTGTCCGGCCCCGTCAAAAATTTTCTTCGTTACTTTTCCTTTCCAGGCCTTAGCTAAAATTTCTGCATGCGGTGGTGGAATCATCTGGTCTTCTGATGCGATGATGCATAACATAGGATTTGAAATTTCAGGCGCCATGGCAACAGAATTGAACTGATGTTTTAATAAAGGTTTTACCGGTACGTAAGGATATTGTTCCTGCGCAAGACTCGCCATACAATCATACGGCGTAATTAAAATTGTTGCCGCAACTTTTCTTTTTTGCGAAACATAAGTGGCAACTCCTGTTCCAATACTTCTTCCCATTACAATAAAAGTTGCCGTATCTACATCCGTTCTTTTTTTCAGCTGGTCAAAAACTTCTAAAGCATCGCTGAAAAATTTTTCTTCAGAAGGTTCGCCTTCACTTAAACCATAGCCGCGGTAATTAATTAGTGCAATATGGTAGCCCGGGAATTTGCTCTTTTTCTCCAGCATGTGCGAAACTTCTTCTGCGTTGCCTGGATAATAAATAACAAGAGGATGTGTTTCTTTTTTTATTAGGTCACTTGTCCATCCATTGCCTTCACGGTTAGATTCTTCATACGGTTCATAAATTTTGGTGGTGTCTTTTGCCAACCAGCCGCACACTGTTTTTCCATCTCCCATTTTAAATTTCAACTCCTCTACTATACTTTTATCAAAACCTAATGTAATACTATCTGATCTTTGTTTTGAAAAAGGTTTTGGATGAAACATGAGCGAATCCTGAAAGAAATAAAGTGTAATGCAAATAGCAAGGTAAATTACTACTAAAGCAATAACAAGGCGTTTTAAAAATCTTTTGAGAGATCTTTTCTTTTTGGGTTTTACCAATTGATTCATTTGGTAAAATTAGAATTATTTTGTTTTGCGTCTTTAACACACAAAAACCGTCAAAAAAAACCCAATAAACCCCGTTTTTCTCCTAATCTCACAAAATTTGCATTTAAACGGGCAATTTCGTTACTTTAACTAAACAAAAAACAGGGACCGGGCAATAGGGGTTAGGGAATAGGGAAAATTTTGACTTTAAACAATGAGCGCACAACAAGCAATGCAGGGAGACAAACACATAACGCGGATATGCGAAATGCACATGGAAGAAAACCGCATTTTATATGCACGGGTTTTTGATGGGCTTGATATTACTTTGGCGGATATTGAAGAAACGAATAAAGCGCAAAAAGAATTAGCAGGCAATGAACCTTTTTATGTTCTGGCAAATGCACTGGATATTACGCTGGGCCATGTTGACCGCGAAGCTTTTTCGCTGAACGCAGCAGACAAAACTCTTACAAATAAAAAAGCCGAAGCGTATGTTTTAAATAGTTTGTCAGTAAAACTGTTAGTTAATTTTTATGTTCAGTTCTTTAAACCATCTGTGCCAGTAAAAATATTTAACGATATTGATGAGGCCAGGGCATGGTTGCTCGAACATAAAAAATTAGAAGAATGGCGCAACTCATAAATTCAATTCTTTTTAATTAAATATTCATGGAATTTATTTTCAACCTGTTTTGTGTTCTTTGAAATAGATCTGCATGGAAACACTAAAAAATTTCAGCATTTCAGAATTGTGGGAGCTGCTTTCTTCTTACACCAATCCGTTTAAAATTATTTTCTCCTGTATTTTGTACGCAGGTATTGCTTTTCTTGCATTTCTTTTACTTGTAATTTTTTTAAGAAAATTTATCCTTGTAAAAAGAAGATACCTGGTCTTTAAAATTTTTGCATGGATCTATATGATCACCATTCCAATTGTTGCTACTGTTTTTGGTTTTAAGTTTGGATTGATAAACGGAATTCGGATTGATCTTAAAACGCATATGGTTACCTACACAAAGGGCCTCAACAATTTATTAAAAGAACAGGTAGGGCAAAGTGCAGATGAATTTATTTTAGAAGCAACAAGCGGACACGATTCTTTAAACCGCCCCCTGAGTTTTGACAATGCTATTGATAATTTTTCTGAAAAGGTATACGTTGATCTTACAACGGTAATGGAAACGGCCGCACAAAACGGAAGTAAACGTGGTAAAGCCGCTAAGATGTTTCTTAAAGTTGTAAAAAGCGATGGTGTTGCCTTTGGATTAAAATTAACCACCAGAAAAGTGCTGCAAAAAGGATTGGGAATAAGAAGAGGCGCCAGCAAAGAAATTATGAGTACGCAATTCGATAAACTACAGGAGAGAGGATTGGTTTCGCTGATTCTTGAAGAAGAGGTAGATCGTTTTTTTATTCCTATGGAAAAAAGTGTGATCATGGTTTTTTTACTGATTCTTTTTCTTCCGGTTACAGAAATTATTATTGCAGTTATACTTTACAGAAAAACTCCCGCATACCAGGCTGAACTTCAAAAAAAATTACACTTAAAAAACCTCAAACAACAAACCAAATGAACCATGAAGTAGTCTCGTCACAAGTCACACAAATAAAACTTTCGTTGGTGACGAGACAATCATGGTAAACCAAAAATAAAATCCAAACCAAATGAAAAAAACAATTACCACTCTCCTCCCCCTCTTAGTTTGCATCAGTTTGTTTTCACAACCCACCTCCTGGTCTCCGAAGGGAATTGGCGGAGGCGGAGCTTTGTTCTCGCCTTCCATAAATCCCGGTAACAACAATGAATTTTTTATTTCGTGTGATATGAGCGAACTTTTTCA
>JACMLS010000578.1 GCA_014379485.1 Bacteroidia bacterium
AATGCTCTAGTGCTTTGGTTGGCAAATTCATTTTCTTGTAAAGTTCGAAAAAACGCTGATGGCCATCTGTTATCAATTCAACAGAATTTATTTTTACACCCAGATCAAACGATTGCTGCATGTAAATCTCAGCGGCTTTATAATTCTTTTCGGCAACATATATTGACCCTATGTTTCCACGTGCATATGCTTCCAGATATTCACTTCCAATGTTTTTTGTATACTTAAGGGCTTTAAAAAAATATTCAAGGGCATTGGCACTTTTTTCTTTCGCTAATGTAGTGTTACCGGCATTACGCGCAGAGTCACTTTGCTGCTGATAAACTGACCCTATATTTGCAAGCCAAATGGAAATAGTTCTTTCGTTACCTGACTCCTCCTCAATTTTTAATGCTTTCAAATAAAATTCCAAAGCTTTATTAAAATTAAGTTGGTCCGCATAAACATTTCCAATGTTTCCGCTGTTATTAGAAATAAATTTTTTAATCCCTTCTTTTTCTGCCAACCTGAGGGCGCGAAAATAATATTCAAGCGCATCTTCATTCTCTTTTTGTGCATGATGTATACTTCCGATATTAGACAGGTTAGAAGCCATCATTTCTTTGTTGTTAATTTTTTCGGCCAACTCAAGCGAGGAGATATAATACTCCATAGCCTTAAGATTATTTCCCTGATCGCTGTACGAAACCCCAATATTTCCCATTACAACACAAATGGTTCTCCTGTTACCCGTTTCCTTCCATTTCTCCAATTCTTTTAAACGGTACTCAAGCGCTTTTGAAAAATTTCCTTGCAAGTCATAAGCATTTCCGATCCCGGAATATGCCATTGCAACTCCTCTCGTCCATTTAATTTTCTGAGCTAATTTCAAACCTTCTTCAGCAGATTTCATGGCCTTTTCTGCACTGGTTAACATAAACTCTTCAGAAACACTCATCAAAAGATGCACTCTTATTGTATCGCTCTTTTCTCTTTCAATCAAACGCAAAAGACTGTCAACCTTTTTAGGATTTTGACCAAAAGCAAAACAAGTAATAAAAAAGAAAACATGAAGTAGTCTCGTCCTTTCATTAGTTAAAAAAAAAGGAAGGCGAGACACTTCATGATTAAAAAAAGGAAAAAGAAATCTGCGCATCATGATCTTATCTTACATCTGTAGTACACAAAATAAAAATAGCTTAATATTTACACAGGCGCAGATAAAATGTACAGACGTATGCGGTTTATGTACAGGTGTGTCTTTTTTCTGAATAGAAAATTTACTCCAGCACAATTTTCTTTACGGCTACTTTTCCGCCGTTCACCACACGCACAAAATAAACACCTTTCTCCTGACCAGTAAGATCAATTGCTATTGGAGCATTTGTATTGGCTGCAATTTGTTTTGTTGAAACAGTTTTCCCCAACACATCTGTAATCGTTACAACTCCCGCATTTTCATTTACAGAAGAAAGTGAAAGCGTAAAAATTCCTTTTGTTGGATTTGGGAATACACTGAAAGAATTTTCTGATTTATTTTCTGCAAGAGAAGTTGTAACCGCATCAATTACAGATATATTATCAATAGAAAAAGCCGGATTTGTTCCGTAACCTGAATTGGTAAAACCAAAACGAAAACGCAGGTCGGCCTTGTTGCCCATTGCAGGGTATTGTGTTGTTGAAATGCTGCCCGTTGTCCATGTTGATTGGCCGTTGTATTTTGCAAGTGGTAAGGCACAATTTGTCCAGCTCAGTCCGCCATCTGTACTAAAATCTACAAAACCAAAACTTGCAAGCACAGGGCCTGTTTGTCCCTGGCACAACCAGTCGAATGTAAGTGTAACGTTAGGCGAACCTGTTGTAACAATGCCACTGTTCATGGTTGAGTAAACAGTTCCACCTGAACCGGAACCTAAAAAACCTGAATGCGCACAATAATCGCCAAACAGATCATCGTAAATGTGCATGTAATTTCCGCCGCCCTGGTTAGGAGTGGTGCTTGTGCAACTGTAAACATTGTTTACGATCCAGAAATCAAAATTGCCGCCTTGCCCAAGCGTAAAACCGCCGCCGCCGGCAGTAAAATCGTTTGTGTATAAAGTTGTTTGTGCAGATGTGCATAGGCAAAATGTAAGCGCAAAAAGAGTGTAGATTTTTTTCATAGGAAGGATTTTAGGAGGTTTAGAGTAAAGATAATAAAAATTTACTTTCGCCAAAAAAAGAGCAGTAACTCAAGTTGAAAGTCTCGCCAATTTATTGGCGGGAACACGAAAATTTGCGGATGCTGCAACCTTTCTCATTCTGTACTTTTAGAAAATAAAATTGTTTTACTTGTCAGACTGAGCGTATCGAAGTCTGATCACTCACACCATGCTTTCTCCAAAAACTCTTTTGTAACTGTTTTTGGAATGCTAAGCAATAAAGATTTTCCGGAAACAGAAATAAGCCACAGCTCAGTGCCCGCCTCAGCATTTTCTTTTTTGTTGCAGACGTAAAAAGGTTTTGTTGTGATAGTACAATTATCAAACGAATAATATTTTCCGGATTGTGAAATTTTTGCCATACCGGTTTTAAATAAGATAAAGCCTGCTTCTTCCAGGGCAGGATAATCTGATTTTGAATAACAGGGGCGCGCTGTCCAGAAATCATTACGCAAATACAAAACGCTCTCTTTGCAATTGGCCACCAGTTCTTCAAAACTCTCAATGTAAGCGGCGCTTTTGCTTCCAAGCACAGATTTAAGTTCTGTTTTATAATCATCTAAAGAAAAACTGAGAACG
>JACMLS010000579.1 GCA_014379485.1 Bacteroidia bacterium
CTTTTTTCAAGCCTTTGGTAAACAACCCCCATATTATTATACACCAGGGCCTTTACTTTTTCATTGGCAGGATCGTTAAGATGGCGCAGTGCATTTTTATAATACTCAAGAGCTTTCTGATATTCTTTTCGTTCTTTATAAATGATGCCAATTACATTCCATGCTTTGCCAAGGTTGCTGGTGTCTTTTTCTTTCTCATAAATTTTTATTGCTTTTTCCATTGAGCCGTAAGCCTCGCTCAGCAAACTCATCTGCGAAAAAATAAGACCTAAAGAATAGTAAGATCTGGCCAGGTGTTTATTTTCCGGATTTTTTTCGAACCAGGGCAATGCCTTTTGCAGGTAAAAAATTGCAGAATCGTTTTGATTTAATTTGCTGTATGCTTTTCCCATAACAAAATATGCGAGCGCAGTCTGTTCTCCGTCTTTTTTAATTTCCTTAAGCGCTTCTTGTGCCTGCTTAAGACTTTCTTCGGGAACAGAGTCCAGTATTGTTTCGGCCAGATTTGTTTTAAGAGCAATTACCTCAATTCCTTTTTTTGAGGAAATTAATTTTTTTAAAGAATCTGCCTTTTTAAAATTTCCGGTTTGTGAGAATGCGCAGTGCGCAATAAAAAACAGCAGGACAATCCACCTGGAGAACATAATTATTCCGGATTATTCCCGAATGGGGTGAAACTCAAATTTTAATTTTACCATGCGCGAATATTCTTCGCCGTTCTCCTGCATATCAATGTCGTCTTCCTGGTAATACCAATTAATGATAATGCTGGTATTTGGAATTTCTTCGAGTTTTTTAAGCAGATCATAAATAAGTTTGGTAGAAATGGAATTCATGTATTCCAGTTTAAAATTAAAGCGGTAGGGCTTGGGTGCTTTTTCTTTATTGTAAACCGTATAATGAGAAAAATCTTCTATCCATTCAACAATCGGATGAAAAAACTGCCGCGCATTTTCAGGTCTCGATTCTCCTTTAATTTCAAAAGTTCCTTCGGTAGGTTTAAAATGTATGTTGGGTGTATGATCAGTTCCTTCAATAACAAGGTCGCGCATAAAAATCCGTTTTTACAAAAATATCAATTCGCGGGGATTTTCAATCTTTTAATAGTTGGTTTTCTTTTAAAAATCGGTGAAAAACAGTGTTTTTATAATTTCCGGGCATAAAAAAATCCCACTGGTCAGCAGCGGGATTTTTCAAATTATATTTATTTCCTTACAACTTACTTCTGTATATCCGAATAAAACCCATCCAGTTTTTCTTTTATTCCTTTAAGGTTATTCATTTCTGCATCTAATTCGCCGGTTGCTGTTCCGGCTTTTTTTGCTGCTTCAATTTTAATGTTAAGCTGTTCCATGTCTTGGTTTGCACGGTTTATTTCGTCTTTAATTGCTTTTTGCGCGTAGAACTTCACGTATTTGTTGGCAGAACCTTTCATTTTATCGCGAATGAATTCTGCGCCTTTTAAAACAGTTTCGTAATTACATTTCTTTAAGAATAAGCCGTACATATTGTAATAACCTATGGCAGAAAAGCCTCCGAAATTTTTGGCAGAGCGCATAAAAAAATCATTATTTGCTTCTGTTCCGTTTTTGCTGTAAATATCCATTACAGAAAACAGAATGCCCGGCGTAGTTTCATTCTCCATTGTTTTAGCTTTTTCCATGGCTTCTTTCGGATTGTTTTTTGCAATCGCACTTAATGCAGATCCAATAACGCGGTACGATTTATCTTCCATTGCAGCAGTATAAACCGGCAGCAGATCTCCGTTGGTGTAAAATTCAGATAAAAAATCAATTGCTTCTCCTCTTGTGTTAGATTCTTTATCTGTTTTTGCTATGTTCACCAAAATAGGTCTTAACTCGTTCTCTTTGTCTTTTGCAGCATCTCCAAGTAAATGAATTGCTTTTACTCTCAGTTCGTCATACTTATCTGTCAACGCAAGTTTAATTGTTTCGTAAACTTTTGGGTCTGATTTGTAGTTTTTAAAATACTCCAAAGCTTCAAGCCTGTCAAGATAAAGCGGTGCATTTTTGTATTGAAAAATAAATTCGTCAAGCGTTTTATTTTCATTTTTATCGCACAACAAAGCTTTTTCTGCGTCAAAGTTTACAAGGTCAGGCTTGCTGTTTACATTACCGAAAACAAATTTCTGGTCAGCTTCTTTTATCCAGATCAGTTCTTTTCTAACTTGTCCGTTTACATAAATATCAACTTTTACAGGAAGTTTAAATAACGGAAGTTTTGCAAAATCCTGTTGCTGCACAACGCGTATTGTCAGATTTTTTGTTTCTGTGTCATAAGAGTTTTCAATTTTTAACGAGGGATGTCCTTTTGAATAACACCATTCATTAAAAAACCAGTTCAGATCTTCTCCTGTAACTTCTTCAAAACACAAACGCAGCATGTGCATTTCTGCAGCCTGAAAACGATAGCGCTCAAGGTACAATTTCAGCGAAGCAAAAAACGCATCATCACCAACATAACGGCGCAGCATATTTAAAACCTGTCCGCCTTTGTTGTAAGAATGTCCGTCAAACATATCTTCGCGTGCCTTATATTCAAATCGTACCAGCTCAGCCATTTTCTGCCCGCTCTCTGCCATGTAACCACCGCGGCTTCTGTAAAAAGCTGCATCTGCTTCATCGCGGCCGTATTTATATTCGTTCCACAAATATTCTCCGTAAGTAGCAAACGA
>JACMLS010000580.1 GCA_014379485.1 Bacteroidia bacterium
TTACTTATCACAATTATACCGGAGATGGTGCAATTAACGGACAGTTAAATACCATACACGCCTTGCACATTGATACCACAAAAAAATTCGTTTACCTTTTTGGTTCAAATTTGTTTAATGGCGGTGCTGTAATTCTCGATATCAATTCTGACCCTTACAATCCAACTTACGTGGGAAATTATATGAACGCTGCTTACAATTATGTGCATGATGGGTATGTTGATAATGATACCTTGTACGCAGGTCATATTTACCAGGGCGTTTTTTCAGTTGCTGATCTTACAAATAAATCTGCGCCTGTTGTACTTGCAACGCAGCAAACGCCCACTGCGTTTACACACAACACATGGTTAAGCAATGATCATAAATATGTTTTTACGACAGATGAAAACGCAGATTCGTATTTAACTGCTTACGACATAAGTAATCTTGCAAATATTACTGAAGTAGATAAAATTCGTTGCACTCCCGGTTCAGGTTCAATCGTACACAATACACACATATTAAATAATTGGGCAATTACATCCTGGTACAGAGACGGAATTACCATAACAGATGTAACACGGCCATGGAATTTAATTCAGGTGGGTCGTTACGATTCTTATACCGGAAGCGGAAATGGTTTTGATGGTGCCTGGGGAGTTTATCCGTTTCTTCCATCAGGTACTATAGTCGTTTCTAATATTGATGAAGGATTGTTTGTTTTGAATCCTACATACGTGAGGGCTTGTTATCTGGAAGGAAATGTTGCGGATAGTGTTTGCGGAACAACACTGAATAATGTAATGGTAACAATTTCTACTGTTAACGTAACCGATTCTACTAACGCAGGCGGAGACTACGCAACAGGAACTGCAATTCCAGGAACTTACAATGTCACTTTTTCAAAACCAGGTTACAATTCTAAAACTTACACAAATGTAAATTTTGCTGCAGGAATTGTTACAAATTTAAATGTGCAATTGTTTTCTCCCACAGCAGTTTTAATGACAGGTTCTGTTACAGATGCAATTACTTTAAGCGGATTGCCATCTGTTCCGGTAAGTTTTACGGGCAGCAACAATTATAGTTTTACAACTGATGGTGCAGGAAACATAAGCACTTGCAGTCTTGTTGGCGGAACATACACTGTTACCACTGCTGCCTGGGGTTATGAAACGGTTTGCAACGTGCAAACAATTAATAGCGGAAGTCCGAATGTAAACATAGCGCTTGCAAAGGAGTATTACGATGATTTTTCTTTGAATTTAGGATGGACCGTGAGTTCAACTGCTTCAACAGGATTTTGGGTAAGAGGAAATCCAAACGGAACAACGAATATGTCTGTACAAGCAAATCCGGGTGTGGATGTGAGTACTGATTGCGGAAATATTGCTTACGTTACAGGTAATGGAGGCGGAACAGCAAGTCAGGATGATATTGATGGTGGTGCAACAACTTTAACTTCGCCCATTTTTGATCTGAGTACTTATGGTGATGCCTGGATTCATTATGATCGTTGGTTTTATAACGGAGGTGGTTCAGGATCACCAAACGATTCGCTCAGAGTTTTTTTAACTAACGGAACGCTTACCGTGCCGGTAGAAACTGTAATCGCAACAAGTCCGAATAATTCTACCTGGGTGCATTCGGCAAGAAAAGTTTCTACTTATCTGACCCCAACTGCAACAATGAGATTAATTGTACGTGCTGTTGATGCAGCTCCCGGCCATTTGGTTGAAGGTGGTCTTGATAGATTTCTTGTTGTAGATTCTTTAAGTACCTCTTCCGTTCACGAAAATGTTTTATCAGAAAGCACACTGAATGTTTTCCCAAACCCATTTTCTCAATCGGTGCAAATGAGCTGGAACATCGCAAAAGAAACTTCTTCTGACGCTTATATTTTACTTACAGATGTTTCCGGAAGGACTGTAAAGAATATACCGGTTAAAACAAAAGAAGGTTCAGTTGTTTTTAACGATGAAATTGCTGAGGGAATTTATTTTGCGAGACTTGTTCAGGATTCTAAAGTGTCTAAGCTGGTTAAGATTGTTAAGGTACGCTAATAAAAACCTCAAAAAGAAATTGCAATATTTTTACCACTAAGTTCACAGAGGACCACTAAGTTTTCACTAAGATCTCAGTGAAAGCTTAGTGTAATCTTAGTGCCCTCAGTGGTGAAAAAGAATGAAAGCAATAAAATCAAATCTTTATCCCCACTAAACACACATCGTCAACCTGCTCAAAATTCCCCTGCCAGTCTGTGAATTTTTTTATAGCGAGTTTTCCCTGTTCTTCAATAGCAAGATCTTTGGTAGAAAGTAAAAGTTCTTTCAGGTTTCTTGTCATTAGTTTTTTTCCTTTGGGTCCGCCAAATTGATCTGAGTAACCATCGCTGAATAAAAATAAACGGTCGCCCTTTTTAATTTCAGTTTCTTGTAGTTCAAAGATCTTTTCTTCTGTTGAGTTTCCTCCTATCGGAACTTTGGTGGGATGAAGCTCTGTTAAGCCGTTTTCGTTCAATATTAATAACGGGCGGTTTGCGGCTGCGTAAAATAATTTTCCGGTGTTTTTTCTGATTTCTATAATTGCAATGTCCATTCCGTCGCGGCTTTCAGAATCTTTGTCTTGTTGTTTCAGCGACCTTACCACTTCACGATCTAATTCGTGCAGGAGTTTTGACAGGTCGTTTATTTCCGGATGTGCAACCAACTGATGCAATAAACTGGTACCTATCATGCTCATCATTGCGCCCGGAACTCCGTGGCCTGTGCAATCTGCAACGGCAAGAAACAAACTGTTGCCACGTTCTGCACACCAGTAAAAATCTCCGCTAACAATATTGCGGGGTCTGAAGAAAACAAAACTTTCAGGAAAAAGATTTTTCAGTTCTTCTTCGCGCGGAAGCATGGCGCTCTGAATTTTCTTTGCATAATTAATACTGTCCGTTATATCCTTATTTTTTTCTTCTACCAGTTCTTTTTGCGATTCAATAATGTGGTTCTGTTTGCGGATCAGTTTCAGTCTTCCTGATAAGATCACAGAAA
>JACMLS010000581.1 GCA_014379485.1 Bacteroidia bacterium
AAAGTAGAAGAAGTTATTATTGCCATAGAATCTTTTGAGCATGAGTATATAGGAAAAGTAATTACACTCCTTGAGTCTACAGATGTGATCATAAAGATCATTCCTGACATGTACGATATTCTTTCCGGCTCGGTAAAAATGTCAAGTATTTTTGATGCTCCGCTTATAGAAATTAAGCGCGATGTGATGCCAAGTTGGCAATCTTCATCAAAAAGATTTTTAGATGTAATGATTTCTATTTTTGTGATGAGCTGTTTTTCGTGGTTATACCTTATATTATATATTGCGGTAAAAATGAGCAGCAAAGGCCCTGCATTTTATTCTCACGAACGTATAGGTTTCAGAGGCCGACCCTTCAGAATAATAAAATTCAGAAGCATGGTTATGGATGCAGAAAAAAACGGACCGGCTTTGAGCAGCACACACGACCCTCGCATTACACGTACAGGTAAATTTTTACGCAAATCGCGGTTAGACGAGCTTCCGCAGTTTTACAACGTACTTATTGGCGAAATGAGTCTTGTGGGCCCGCGTCCCGAAAGAAAATTCTTTATAGAACAAATCTCTCTAAAAGCACCCCATTACAAATTGCTTCACAAAATTCGTCCCGGCATTACCTCTTGGGGCCAGGTAAAATACGGCTACGCAGAAAACGTAGAACAAATGGTAGAGCGCTTAAAATACGATATGATCTACATTGAGAATATGAGTTTGATGGTTGATTTTAAGATTCTCATTTATACCGTACTGATAGTTCTTCAGGGCCGGGGGAAATAACACACTCAAAAATTTTATTGTGAGTTTGGGGAATAGGGAATAGGCAATAGAGAATAGGGAGCGCGCCCCTATTGCCTATTCACTATTCCCTATCCCCCAAATTCTGGCCTGATTTTTTCTTTTATCTTTATCAGGATTTTACGTTATAACGGTATGAAGATTAAAAACATTCTTTTTCTGCTCCTTTTTGTGGTAGCAGTGCAAGCCTGTAAGGCACAGGTAAACTCCACAGATAAATATACATGCACCGATAAAAAATCGGTAAAGGCTTTTGAAGAAGCTAAAACTTTATATGGCTCTCATAAAGATGTTGAAGCAGTAAAAATGCTTAATAAAGCCATTAAAGAATGTCCGAATTTTGCTGAAGCCTATACTATGCTGGCCTATATTGCAATGGATAAAAACGATAATGATAAGGCCATTGAGTATTTCGAAAAATCTTTAAGTCTTTCAAGTTATTTTCCTCAAAACTATTTTCAGTTAGGCGGCATTTATTATTACACAGCAAAATATGAACAGGCTTCAAAAGCATTTGCAAAATTACTTTCCTTTCCAAGGCTGGAGCCGCAAATGAGAACAGCGGCCGAGTATTTTAAAGAGTGCGCAGATTTTAGTGTAGATGCGGTAAAAAATCCAAAACCATTTAAACCTGTAAATGCCGGGCCAAGTATTAATTCTCAGTATCAGGAATATTTTCCTACAGTTACGGCAGACAACAGCGTTTTTTATTATACGCGTAATTATACAGACCAAACCAATTGCAGCGGCAGCCCGGGACAAGAAGATTTTCTCTTCACTACACACGATGAAAAAGGGCAATGGAAACCTTCTATACCTTTAAGAGAAATAAATTCTGGTTGTAACGAGGGCGCACCCACCATAAGCGCCAACGGACAATTTATGTTCTTTACTGCCTGCGGCGATATTGATAATAAATACGGCCCCAATAAAGAAGATGGCTATGGCAGTTGCGATATTTTTTACTCAGATAAAATTGGCGGAAAATGGTCTAAGCCAATAAACGTTGGTCTTCCTATCAATACAAAGAACTGGGAAACACAACCCAGCTTTTCTTCTGATGGAAAAACGCTTTATTTTGTGCGCGGATTAATTGAGCGCGGAGGAAAACACAAAGGAGATATTTATTGTGCCACCATTGGCGCCAACGGCAAGTTTGGAGACCCGGTAAAACTCGGCCCCAACATAAATACAGAAGGCTCAGAAGAATCTGTTTTCATTCATCCTGATAATATGACTTTGTATTTTTCATCTAACGGAAGAGTAGGCCTTGGTGAGCTGGATATTTTTATGAGCAAGCGCCAGGCAGATGGCGAGTGGGGGCCCGCTGTAAATTTAGGCTATCCAATCAACACAAATAAAAGTGAAAACAGTTTGCTTGTAGACCCAAGCGGTAATTTGGCGTATTTTGCAAGTAACAGAGAAGGTGGTTTTGGTGGTCTTGATCTTTATTCGTTTGCTGTGCCCGAAGAGTTTTTACCTGAAAAAATTACTTATGCAAAAGGATTAGTTTACGATTCGCTTACGCGTGAGCCAATGAAAGCAGATTTTGAACTGGTAGATCTTGCAACCGGAAAAACCACGCTGAATTCTTTTTCTAACAACGCGGGTAATTTTTTGCTCACCATTGGTGCCAATAAAAATTACATGGTAAACGTTTCAAAACCCGGCTATCTTTTTTATTCAAACAAATTCAGAATGAAAGAAGAGAAAACAGATTTTGAACATCCTTTCATTCTCAATATTCCTATGCTTAAATTAGATACCGGAAAAAGTATTGTTTTAGAGAACGTTTATTTTGATACAGATTCTGCCGTATTGCGTCCCGAATCTCATCCCGAACTTGATAAATTAATTCAGTTCTTAAACACCAACCCAAAAGTTTCTATAGAGATCAGCGGGCACACAGATAATACGGGCGACAAAAAGAAAAACCAAATTCTTTCAGAAAAACGTGCAAAAGCAGTTTACCAATACATTCTTTCAAAATCTGATGTAGAACCAACACGAATGAAATACAAAGGCTACGGAGATAAATTTCCGCGAAGAAAAAATGATACTGCACAAAACAAACAATTGAATCGTCGTACAGAATATAAAGTGATCGGGATTGCGAAGTAAAGAATAGCTGAAAACCATTAACTAATAACTGACAACCAATAACTTTTTTTATTTATGTCAAAAAAAACAAATCTCTCAGAAAACAACACATCAGAAATTCCGGATGGAAAAGGATTGAAGATCGGAATTGTAGTAGCT
>JACMLS010000582.1 GCA_014379485.1 Bacteroidia bacterium
ATTGGTTCAAATCTTACAAAAACCTTGCTTGACCTTGGCGCATCAAAGGTGGTAGTTGCAGATAATCTTTTAACCGGTTTCAGAAAAAACATTGAGGGCCTTTCTGGTAATATGAACCTGGAAGTAAAGATCGGCGACCTCGCAGAATCTTCTTTTTGCGACGAGGTAACAAAAAATATTGATGTTGTTTTTCATCAGGCTGCTCTGGGCTCCGTTCCGCGCTCAATAGAAGACCCGCTTAAAACACATACCTGCAACATTACGGGTTTTCTGAACACCCTGGATGCAGCAAAAAGAAACGGTGTTTCAAAATTTATTTACGCCAGCTCTTCTTCAGTTTATGGAGATGACAGCCATCTTCCCAAAGAAGAAAAATTTATTGGTAACCCGCTTTCGCCTTACGCTGTTTCAAAAGTTGCAAATGAGCTGTATGCAAGCGTGTACGCAAGCCTTCATAAAATGCAGATAACCGGTTTAAGGTACTTTAATGTGTTTGGCCCCAACCAATCGCCAGGTGGCCAATATTCTGCCGTAATACCAAGGTTTATAGAAAGCATGGCTCTTAACAAAGAAATTGTAATTTATGGCGACGGTGAGCAAAAGCGCGATTTTACTTTTGTTGAGAATGTAATGAGTGCAAACATAAAAGTGCTAGCCGCAGAACCTGCTAATGTTTGGGGTAAGGTGTTTAATATTGCTGCCGGTGAGCCAAATTCTGTAAACACGCTCTTCACTATTCTTGCAGAAAAATTAGAGTATAAAAACAAGCCGGTTTATCTTGCAGAAAGGAGCGGCGACATTAAAAACTCTTACGCCGATATAAGCCTTGCCTCGCAAATGATCAATTACAGCCCACTTTTTACTTTGGGCACAGGACTTGACCTAACCATTCCCTGGGTACTTTCCGGAATTTAGCAATTTACCATCAGATTTGTTAACTGATTCGAAATCACCAGTTAAAACTGATTTTTCAACAGAAAGTATCTGAAAAACAATTGCTTTTCATTGGTCGTTTTTTGGAAAGAATTAGGCGAAAAACCGACTTTTAACATTTAAATTGAGTAGTTTTGTTACTCGATATGTTAGAAGCTCTCATTTCTTCAAAAACGCGTGTTAAGCTCTTGATGAAATTTTTTCTCAATAGCAGCAATATTGCCTATCTCAGAAATCTTGAAGAGGAATTCGGAGAATCAACAAACGCAATCAGGCTGGAGCTTAACAAATTTGAGAAAGCCGGCTTTCTTGATTCTTACAACGAAGGCAATAAAAAGATCTTTAAAGTAAATACCCGGCATCCTCTTTTTGCAGATATCAACAGCATTATCATGAAGCTTACTGGTCTTGACCATGTGATTGATTATGTGCTGAAAAGAATTGGTGATCTTGAAAAGGTATACCTTGTTGGTAAGCTTTCTAAAGGGCAGGATTCTGATATTATTGATCTTGTGCTGGTAGGCAATAACCTGAACAAACCTTTTTTAATTGAGCAAATTGAAAAGGCAGAAAAGAAAACCGGAAAAAAAATTAGATACGTGCATTTTAATACAACGGAGTTTGATCTTAATAAGATCAGGGAACCCGGCATGCACCCGCTGTTGATCTGGAACAAGTAATTTTTTTGTTCCTTAAAATTTAATCACTCACTTGGTCAGAATGTGACTGAGGAGGCGAAGCTTTAAGATGAACTGACAATGGAAAAAAAGTGGCATGCAATTTATGTCTCTTCGCGCCAGGAAAAAAAAGTGGATGAAGCGCTCAGGCAAAAGGGCATAGTATCTTATTTGCCAATTGTAAAAACATTAAGAGTGTGGAGTGATCGAAAAAAAATGGTAGAATTTCCTTTGTTGTCAGGATATGTGTTTGTTCAGATGAAGCCAATTGAAAAAGATCTTGTGCTTCAGACAAGGGGCGTTGTAAATTTTGTAAGAAGCAATGGAAAGATAGGTGTAATAAGAGAGAGCGAGATTGAAAGTTTAAAGCAGTTGATAGCATTGGGTTATCACATGGAAGCTTTTCCGGCAACAAAAAAAATAACCAAGGGAGATAAAATAAAAATTACTTCGGGCGCATTAAAGAACCTGGAAGGCTGGGTGGCCGAAGAGCGCGATGAAAGTTTTTTTGATATTATTCTTGAAGGCATAGGTTATAATGTAAGAGTTAAACTTCCGGAAGGAATTATAAAGAGAACCGCATGAGCCGCGGTTTTTTTATTTCAGAAAATTAAAAATCTGCCAACATTTTTTAAAGTTTGAGCAAAATGAAAAGTGATACTGATTGGACATTAGATGTAAAACCTCAGTCAAAAGGAATTGATCTGAACATGAAAGAGCTTTGGCGTTACAAAGACCTGCTTTTTCTGTTGGTTAAAAGAGATTTTGTTTCAGTTTACAAACAAACTATTTTGGGGCCTTTCTGGTTTTTTGTTCAGCCCATAATCACTTCACTTACTTTTACCATTATATTCGGGCGCATTGCAGGTTTGGGAAGCGACGGTATTCCTTCTATGCTTTTTTACCTTTCAGGTCTTACTTTATGGACTTATTTTTCAGATTGTCTTAATAAAACTTCGGGCACTTTTATAAGTAACGCAAGTATTTTCGGAAAAGTTTATTTCCCAAGGCTCATCATTCCGCTTTCAGTTCTTATTTCAAACCTCATTAAGCTCGCTATTCAGTTAGTATTATTCCTGGTGGTGTGGGTTTATTATCTTATTACGCAGGACGTCGTTCATCCGCACTACGAATTAATTATTGTGTTTCCGCTCCTGGTAATAATTATGGCTTTAATGGGTATGGGCATTGGTATTCTTATTTCTTCTCTTACAACAAAATACCGCGACCTTACTTTTCTTGTTGGTTTTGGCGTGCAGCTTATTATGTACCTGAGTCCGATTATCTATCCAATGTCAAAAGTAGAAGGTAAATTTAAATTGCTGATCATGGCAAACCCCATTACACATGTTATTGAGGCCTTCAAGTATATTTTCCTGGGCACGGGTTCTCTTAACTGGCTTTATCTTGGTTACAGCTTTTTATTTATGCTTGTCATTCTTTTTATAGGCGTGTTTTCATTTGGCAAAGTCGAAAAAAATTTCATGGATACTGTGTAATTGTTATGAACGACCTGATCATTAAAGTAGAAAATTTAGGCAAGCAGTACCGGCTAGGTAAAGTGGGTACAGGCAATATTTCTCATGACCTTAACAGGTGGTGGCATAAAGTAAGAGGCAAAGAAGATCCGTATTTAAAAGTGGGAGAAAAAAATGACCGCACCCAAAAAGGTGGAAGTGAATACGTGTGGTCGCTCAGGGATATGAGTTTTGATGTAAGACAAGGAGAAGTGCTGGGAATTATTGGAAAGAACGGGGCAGGAAAATCTACGTTACTAAAAATTTTATCAAGAATTACTTCTCCAACTACCGGCTCATTTAAAGTGAGAGGAAGAATTGCCAGTTTGCTGGAAGTGGGCACAGGTTTTCATCCTGATCTTTCAGGAAGAGAAAATATTTTTTTGAACGGTGCAATACTGGGAATGACAAAACAGGAGATAATTTCTAAGTTTGATGAGATCGTTGATTTTAGTGGCGTAGAAAAATACATTGATACGCCCGTTAAGCGTTATTCTTCGGGTATGTACGTGCGCCTTGCTTTTGCGGTGGCCGCACATCTTGAACCCGAAATACTGATCATTGATGAGGTTTTGTCTGTAGGCGACCAGGAGTTTCAGAATAAATGCCTGGGTAAAATGAAAAGCGTTTCTACTGCAGGCCGAACCGTTTTATTTGTAAGCCACAACCTGCCCGCTGTAAAATCTTTGTGCACCCGCAGCATTTTGCTTGATAAAGGAGAAAAAAGATTTGACGGAGACACCTCTGATGCCATTGCAGAATACATGAGCATGGACCACGAAGAAATTTATGACGGAATTATTCCGCGCAACTATAAGCAAAGAATGGGCACTGGTGAATGCAGGTTTACTATGGTAAGACTGATCAACTCCTTGTCAGAAAAATGTACCCAGTTATATTTCCGCGAGTCGTTTCGCGTTCTTTTTACTATTGAAGCAGATAAAGACGTTAAGAACCTGGTTTTCTGGATTCGTTTTTTCGATCCTGAAGGAACAGAGGTGCTTGTTTCTGAAAGTTCAAAAAACGTTTTTGATTTTGAAGAGCTGAGCACCGGCACACATACTTACGAAGTAGAAGTTGGAGAACACCTTATGCCCGGCGATTATTACATTTCTTTGGGTGCATACATGAACGGTATGGCGGTAGATTATCCTGAAAAATGTTTGTATTTCAAAGTGTTTAATACAGCAAGAAGTTCTGATGAGCATTACCGCTGGCAAAAATCATACGGTTATGTTTTCTCCAATTCAAACTGGAAAAAAATAAATTAATTTGTTCAATTAAAATCAAACAACATGGAAATTAAAAACTCAAAAGTACTTGTAATTGGCGGCGCTGGTTTTATCGGGTCTTTTATTGTAAAAGAATTGCTAAAGCAAAATGCTGCAAAAGTTGTTATCTACGATAATTTTGCAAGAGGCAAAATGGAAAACATAGCAGATTCGCTTAAAGATCCGCGCTGCGAGATTTTTCCGCTTGGTGGCGATATAAGAGACATTGATATTCTTGATGTGGCCATGAAGGATATGGATTATGTAATTCATCTTGCAGCCATGTGGTTATTACATTGCAAAGATTTTCCGAGAACCGCTTTTGAAGTAAATATTGGCGGCACTTTTAATGTGCTGGAAGCCTGTGTAAAAAATAAAATCAAAAAGTTGATCTACTCTTCTTCCGCTTCCGTTTACGGAGATGCGGTTGAGGTGCCTATGACCGAAAATCACCCCTTCAATAACAAAAATTTTTACGGCGCAACAAAGATTTCCGGCGAGGCTATGTGCACGGCCTTCAATGATCGCTACGGGTTAAAAATTATAGGGCTTCGCTACATGAACGTTTATGGGCCCGGGCAAGACCAACACGCGGTATACAGCGGGGTTGTACCCATTATGCTTAATAAGATTGATGCCAATGAAGCGCCTGTAATTAACGGCGATGGCACCCAGGCATACGATTTTGTTTATGTAGAAGATGTTGCACGCTCTAATGTTGATGCAATTGTAAGCTCAACAGAGTTTGGTTTTTACAACGTAGGCACAGGCGTGCAGACAACAGTAAAACAATTGTGCGATACCATTCTTGATTTAAAGTCGAGCGAATTGAAAGTGATTTATAAGCCGTATAGTGCAGATGATGCGCGCGCATTGGTAAAAAACCGAATCGGCTCTACAGAAAGCGCTGAAAAAGAAATTGGGTTTAAATACAGCTTTAACCTTGTAGAAGGGTTAAAAAAACTGATAGCCTGGCGCGACGAAGGAAAAGTTGCCGGGCAAAAATAATCTTGCAGAATGGAATTGGTAAAAGATTTTAAAGAGCTGAAAAAAAACCTGAAGAAGGATTTTTCTGCATTTAAAAAAATAAAAGTAGCGGTGCTCGGAGATTCTGCAACACAGTTTCTTGTACAGGCATTGCGCGGGCTGGGCTGCGAGGAAAAAACCGACTACGAAATTTTTGAAGCAGACTACAACCAGATAGACAGGCAGGTACTCGATCCTTCATCAGAATTATACGAATTTGATGCGGAGTTCATTGTTATTTTTGAAAGCGCCAGTAAGCTCTGGAAAAAATTCTCGGTTAAAAATCAGGAAGGAAAAAACGGGTTTGCTGCTTCGCACATTCAACATGTAAAAGATCTTTACGAAACAATAAGCTCAAGGTCAAAATCAAAAGTAATTTATTTTAATTTCCAGGAGATGGATGACAGGGTGTTCGGAAATTTTTCGAATAAAACCCCGCAGTCTTTTCTGTACCAGCTACGAAAAATAAATTTTGAATTGATGGATCTTTCCTCACAATACAAAAATCTTTTTATTCTTGATTATTGTTACCTCTCTTCGCACGCAGGCCATTCGGTTTCATTTGATACAAAAATGTATTATACGTCAGAGATGGTACTCAGCATAGATATTCTGCCTGCGCTTGCAAAAAACATTTCAGATATTATTCTTTCCATTACAGGTAAGTTTAAGAAGTGTCTTATTCTTGATCTTGACAATACAACATGGGGTGGTATTATTGGCGATGATGGTATTGAGAATATACAGGTAGGAGAACTTGGAATTGGAAAAGTTTTTACTGAGTTGCAGTTGTGGGCAAAACAATTAAAGGAACGCGGAATTATTTTGGCCGTATGCAGTAAGAACAACGAAGAAACTGCAAAAGAACCTTTCAAAAATCATCCTGACATGGTGCTCAGGCTAGATGATATTTCTGTTTTTGTTGCCAACTGGGATAATAAAGCCGATAATATTAAATACATACAGAGTATTTTAAATATTGGTTTTGATTCAATGGTTTTTTTAGATGACAATCCTTTTGAAAGAAATCTGGTGCGCCAGTTCATTCCCGAGATCAACGTTCCTGAATTGCCAGAAGATCCGGCGCTTTACCTTGATTTTTTAAAGAAATTAAATCTTTTTGAAACTGCTTCTTATACAGACGAAGATAAAAACAGGACTCAGCAATATAAGCAGGAAGCAGAGAGAGTTATAACG
>JACMLS010000583.1 GCA_014379485.1 Bacteroidia bacterium
AAAGAAGCATCGTACATAGTGGCCAGCATTTCTGCAGCCTGTTTTTCTTTGTTCTTGTCTTTTATAATTACTTTCCACTCTTCCTGCTGGCCTGGCAATAATTTATTTCTGAATGTTTCAAATTGTATGTCCAGATCTTTGTTGCTGTACGGAACAGAAATGGTTTGTGAGTGATTGTAGTAACGGTTGTTTTTTATAAAAGCAATGCTGTAACCAAAATTTCCTCTGTGCTCTTCTTTTATGTCAATAATTATTTTAGACATTGAAGCGCTTTTTATTTCTGTTGAAATAATTTTATTATCCTGCTCTATGCTGTAAAGATATTTTACTCCCTGCAATGAAGAAGCCTGTATAAAAGAAGCTTTTTCTCCGGGCTCACCATTACTTTTTATGGGGTTGTACCAATCTGTCATTTTTTCGGGAGCAGTTTCATCGGCAGAAGAATACAGTGTAAAAAAGCGAATGTCTTTTACCTCTTCTCCGTTTTTATCTTTACAAAATCCTTCTATCACATAAACTCCTGATTTCTGATCTTTAAGATTTTTTATTGAGAATTTTTTTCTTTTTCCTGTATCAAAATTTCCATCAGCAACTTTTTCTTCGCGCGCCCACTTGCTCATATCCTCTTCGTCGGCATACAGATCATTCGGAAACAATTTATAATATTCTTCTTTACCAATAATATATTTATCTGGCTGACCCCAGAGCCGGTTTCTGAATGTTTTGTCTGGTTGCTTTAACCTGTAAATAGAATAATTGCCTGCAGTAGCTTCTTCAACACCATTTAAATTTCTGATGTAAACAGAAACCGAATCTAATTCAGCCTTTTCTATTTTAGAATCAACAGACATATCCATTTCAAGCGCTTTGTATCCTACACAAACATAAGTTGTGCTGCTGCGCGTTTCTCCGTTTATATCTGTTACATCTGCATAAACAGTGTAGGTATAAGTGGGCGCATTTTTTTTGGAAACTGAAAGATCAGGAAGCGCGTTGAATTTTATTACATACCCACCCGTGTCGTTTGTAACACTTGTTCCGTTTAAAATTTCTGTCTGGCCCGAAGTGTTTACACCTCTGTAATACCAGTAGTAATAATACGGGTAGCGAATGTTTCTTACCACGCGGTATTTTACCTGTGCACCATCAATATTATAACCCGCATAAGCTTTTGCCTGTCCCATTACAGTTACTTCATCGTTTATTTTAAAAGAACCTTTTACAGGGTTAAACGTTGTTTCAAATTTCGGACGCTTGTATTCTTCTACTCTGAAGTAAGCAGTTCCGTAACCGTCTGTAATATGCATTTGCCCGTTCAATACTCCCATAGGGGCAGTAAAAGTTCCGCTCACTGTTCCGTACTCATTTGTTGTAAGATCAACAGAAGAAATTTTCTGATAATTTACATCGTACAACGTATAGGTAAGAGATTTGCCCGGAACAAGTTTGTTGTTCTTCACATCACCCATTAAATGAATACCCTTAAAATAAATTGTTTGCCCGGGCCGGTAAATGCCGCGGTCTAAAAACACAAAAGATTTTCCGCGTTCGTAATCATTGTTGTTATAGTGATAGAGTGAATAAGAATTTTCTGAGAACAATTTATCTTCGCCGTTGGTAACTTCAACATAAAAATAATTCTGATCTTTTTCGTTCAGTTTTTTCACCACCACTCTTCCGTTTGCGTCTGTAAGTAATTTTTCTCCTTTTTTATTTACATATCTTCTTACATTATAATCATAGTAATTATAAAATGCCTGCACAGTTGCATTTACAATGGGTAAACCAGTCATGCGGTGCACTACGTAAAATTCTTCTGAACCGTCTTCTAAATTTCTGTTTATGTAAGAAATATTAGAATTCCAGAATCTTGAATAAGTAAAAATTGATTTTTTCAGATCAAAATCAGGGGTGGTAGAAGCAAGGATTAAATAATAACCATAATTCAATTCAGGAATTTTAATTTCTACTGTGTGTGTATTATAATCGCCGTCATCAGGCATAGTATAATCAAAACTTTTTGTAACCGGCATGGCAACTAATTTTTTCAT
>JACMLS010000584.1 GCA_014379485.1 Bacteroidia bacterium
GCTCAACGAACCCATTCCCGATAAAAAAGAAAATCTTTTTTTACTCTATCAAAAGATAATTGCCTCAATAAGAGAAGCAGATAAAAATCATTTACTTATTCTTGAAGGATCAAATTTTGCGAAGGATTTTTCTATGTTCAGCAGTTTGCCAGATGAAAATATGGCTTTCAGTTTTCATTTGTACACATGGCTGGGAGGCGATGCTGCAAAAAAAATTCTGCCCTTTACGGAGATCTCAAAAAAACTGAATGCGCCAATGTGGGCAGGTGAATGGGGAGAAAATAAATACGAACAGCTAAAATATACCAGGAGCGTTTTTGAAAGCCCCGAAAATAATTTCTGTGGCTGGTCTTTCTGGACCTGGAAAAAAGTATCCAATAAATATCCGGCCCTTAACCAGATAAACCCAGGTGTTCATTGGACAGTATTAATAGAAGCCATTCAATTTAGGGGAAAAAGAAAAGCCATTACAAAAGAATCTGCACTACTGGCTATGAAAGAATTTTTGGTCTCTATACGTTGCGCCAACAATAGCACGGACAAAGCCTTGCTGGATATTTTAAAACCAACTGAAAAATAGTTTGCAATCCAGATTCCGAACAATTGTTTTTATTCCGGTAAAATTTCTGAAAAAATTCTATTCTTAAAATATGTATCTTTCACCGGTCAAAAATTCTTTGTTGCCTGGTAAAAATCACACACATATTTAGCTCCTCTTTCTTTTCCTCTAAATGGTTTTACATCACTTCTTTTTTTGTTGTGCTTGTTTTAATAAACGGCAGGCAAAAGCAGGTTGACAATTTTAATTGCGAAATCTGTTCTGACAAAGCCGGTTATTATTTTTATTTGCCCGCCGTTTTTCAAATGGGTTTCAGTGCAGCTAACTATGAAAAAGATTTTGACCACAAGCACGGCGATGGATTTTATTTTGAAGAGGGAAAAGTAAAATCAAAATTCTCATGCGGCGTGGCGCTGATGCAGACTCCTTTTTACGCTGCAGGTGCGCTTATATCCAAAACTTTTTCGCTGAACAAAGATCCCTATTCAAATTACTATCTTTTTTTTATAAGTATTGGCGCTGCTTTTTATTGCATACTCGGTTTGTTTTTTATGCGAAAGTGGCTTCAATTTTATTGCAGTGCCAAAACAGCTTTGCTTGCGGTACTCCTTGTTTTTTTCGGAACCAATCTTCTTTACTATACGCTTGATGAGAGTCTCATGAGTCACCTGTATTCTTTCTCGCTGTTTTCAGGAGTATTGTTTGCCATAAAATCATTTTCAGAAACAAAAAGTTTCAGGTTCTTCATTCTTTTTTCGATCTGTTTTTCATTGGCAATACTGATCAGACCAACAAACATTCTATTCGGATTATTTGCTTTACTGCTCGATTTTAAAAATATAAAAACCAAGCTCTCGCTTTTGCTTTCACTTAAAAATATCATCACCGCAGTAATTATTTTTCTTCTTATCCTTTTGCCTCAACTGCTTTACTGGAAATTTGCTTTCGGAAAATATTTAGTCTGGTCGTATAAAGGCGAAGGTTTTACTAATTGGAACCGGCCTGAATTTCTGATCGTGTGGTTTTCTCCTCAAAGCGGATTATTTGCCTATACCCCGCTCATTTTTTTTATCCTGATTCTAAGTATTGTAATGATCCTGAAAAAAATTCCTAACGGAGTGCTTGTTCTTTTTTCTTTTTTTATTGTTAGTTATTTATGTGCGGCCTGGCACCAGCCTTTTTTTGGCGTTTGTAATTTCGGTAAACGGCCCATGATCGAATATCTTCCTTTATTAATGTTGCCATTTGCCCTTATGCTTGAAAACTTTAAAACATACAACCGAACAATCCGTTACAGCATTTCTGCCATTTTGGTGCTCTGCGTGTATTATAATCTCGCTCTGTTTTCTGGCTTTAACACTTGTTTTTTTGGAGACACCTGGGATTGGCATGGATTTTTTGAGCTTTTCAAAAAAGGAATGACCATAATCCGTTAAGAAAAAACCCAATTTTTTCGCCATTTATACCTTCAATTTGGCTTTCCTTTGCGGAATTTGAATTAAAGATCAAGCCAACTGATTTTTTTTCGACGACCGTCCATTTTTGAGAGCCTAAATGAATTAATTTCTCAGTAGAAACACCTATCTTGCCTTGTTAATTAATCACAATAAGAATTTAAACTTTTCATCATATGAAATAGCCATATACAAAAGTGTAAAAACAGACATGAATATATGGCGTATTCCATGTGACCTTAAACAAACAAATTATATACACATGAAAGTCCTTAAAATATATTTTCTTGCAATGGCCTCCCTCGCCTCTTCAATTGCGTTTTCTCAACAAGGAAAAGATGGGCCCAGAGTTATTGCCGCAACCACCTCTGTAAACGAATACACAACGCTTTCTACAAGTGTTTCAGCCGGAGCCAACACGCTACCGGTAACTGCAAGCACTCTGAACGCAAATGGCCGTTTTACCGGAAACCTTGCGCCCGGAGATCTTGTAATGATCTACCAGGTACGCGGAGTTTTTATTAACGGCTTTGCCAGCGGAATTTTTGGTTCGCCCAACGATAGTACATGGGGCAGGCCAAATGACCTTTATAATACCGGTAAATATGAATTTGCCGAAGTAAGATCTGTACCAAACGGCACTTCTATTGTGTTAGATTGTAATTTGCAAAACAGTTACGATATAAATTCATTTTTCTTTAAAGCGATTGTTATACGCGTTCCCCGTTACACTACCCTTACTATAAACTCGCCGGGTGTTTTAACCTGCGATGACTGGAACGGAACTATTGGCGGTGTACTTGCTGTTGAAGTTCAGGGAAACACGGTTATTAATGCCGGTGGAAGTGTAAATGCAAACGCAAAAGGTTTCAGGGGCGGTTCATTGGTTGGAGATAATCTTTCAACATTTGGCGTAAGCCAGGCCGCATCAACGGACGGGCAGTACGGCGCAGAAAAAGGAGAAGGTGTTACAGGTTATCAAAGTGATTATGACCTTTGGGGAGGCAGATATGGCAGAAACGCTGCGGCAAATGCTGGTGGTGGTGGTAACGCTCATAACGCCGGTGGTGGTGGTGGTGCAAACGCATCTCCGCAATATCAGCAATGGCATGGATATGGAATTCCTGATCTTACAGGTGTGAATTATAATATTGCATGGGGTTTGGATAATGCAGCCATTCCCGGTTACAACGCTGCTAATACTGCCGGTGGTGGAAGAGGCGGATACTCTTTTTCTTCGAGCAACCAAAACGCAATTACAACAGCACCAGGTGCCGCAGCATGGGCAGGGGATTTGAGAAATAAAGATGCAACAGGCTTTGGAGGAAGGGCGCTTGATTATTCTACCGGAAGGTTATATTTTGGTGGTGGTGGCGGTGCCGGCGATCAGAATAACAGCGGCGGTGGTATTGGAGGAGACGGCGGCGGTTTAGTTTACCTGATGGTTTACGGAAATATTTCAGGAGGCGGAACAGTTACCTCTAACGGAAGCGCCGGAGCAAACGGACAAGGAGGTACAGGTATAATTACCGGAATTGATGCAGGTGGCGGAGGCGGTGCCGGAGGAGTTATTGTTTTAAACGCAGTAGGTGGCGTAGCCAATACACTTACCTGTAATACCAATGGAGGAGTTGGAGGAAACCAGGTTATTAATTTAACCGGATCTACTGCAGAATGCGAAGGACCAGGAGGCGGAGGCGGAGGTGGATATATCGGAATATCATCCGGAGCACCCACAAGAAATTCTAACGGAGGAAATAACGGAACCACCAACTCAAGCTCTCTTACCGAGTTTACTCCCAACGGAGCAATGAGAGGCTGTCCCGGAATTACAAACGGAACCATTACCAACTTTACAATTTCCGCAGTCAATGCAACCATCTGTTCAGGACAATCAGCCAATTTAACCGCAACTTTAGGAGGCACAACTCCTGGTGGAATATCAATTATCTGGTACGATGCATTAGTTGCCGGAAATCAGTTGGGAACAGGATCTCCGTTCAACACCGGAGCATTAACATCTACAACAACTTTTTATGTGGGAACATGTCCCGGTACTTATAGAATTCCGGTAACAGTTACTGTAAATGCGTTACCAACTGTAACAATTACCGCAACATCTCCTGTTTGTGCAGGCGCACCCCCTTTTAATTTAAGCGGAAGCCCTGCAACCGGAACGTGGAGTGGCACAGGAATTACAAATGCCACCAACGGAACATTTGATCCTTCAACAACAGGTACCGGTACTTTTACCGTTACTTATTCTTATACAGATGTAAACGGTTGTTCAAATACAGATACAGAACCCGTTGTTGTAAACGCTGCCGGAACTGCAACAATTACAGCAGTAGCAGCAGTTTGTACAGGTACAGCAGCCTTTAATATGTCTGCAGCACCAGCTGGCGGAACATGGAGTGGTACCGGTATTACCAATGCAGCAACCGGAACTTTTAATCCTGCAACAGCCGGCGCCGGCGCATGGACTATCACCTATACAGTAGCAGGCGCTTGTCCGGCTACTGACCAGGAAACCGTTACAGTAAACGCAACACCAGCAATGACAAGCGCAAATACTGCAACAATTTGTAGTGGTAACGCCGTCAACATTCCGCTTACCAGTAGTGTTGGTTCTACTTATACATGGATCGGAAACAATAATGCCAATACAACAGGAGAAAGCTTTGCCACGCAAACAACAGCAACATTAAACAACACAATTATAAATACAGGTACTGCCGTAGAAACAGTGATCTATACTGTAACGCCAACTTCTTCTGTGGGTTCTTGTCCCGGCCCTGTACAGCAGGTAACGGTTACAATAAATCCCACACCAACAATGACAAGTGCAAACACCGCAACCATTTGCAGTGGCAACACAGTCACTATTCCGCTTACCAGTAATGTTGGTTCTACTTATACATGGATAGGAAACAACAATGCAAATACAACAGGAGAAAGCTTTGCCACGCAAACAACAGCAACATTAAACAACACAATTATAAATACAAGTACTGCCGTTCAAACAGTTATATATACTGTAACGCCAACTTCTTCTGTGGGCTCTTGTCCCGGAACCGTGCAACAGGTTACAGTTACAATAAACCCAACTCCGGCAATGACGAGTGCAAACACCGCAACAATTTGCAGTGGTAACGCAGTCACTATTCCGCTTACAAGTAATGTTGGTTCTACTTATA
>JACMLS010000585.1 GCA_014379485.1 Bacteroidia bacterium
AAGGAAAACATGAACTTAAATTTAATTTTGAGAACCCGCTGTTTCTTAATGCGTATTCAATTTCACTTACCCTGTTTTTTGGATTACTTTTTTGTTTTTTAATAAGTGACTTAAATAAGTTTAAAATAGTTTTTGCTGTTTTATATGGCGGTTTAATACTGCTGACTGTTTTTAATTTTTATTTTTCGAAGTCAGATTTATGCGAACCGGCAGATGATTTTAAAGAATTACTTTCAAAAAACGTAAAAGAAAAAAATAAGTCCATTGTAACAGGCCATTTTTTTACTGAAAAAAACAAGATGCAATTTGCAATGTATGGCACCTTTTTTAACCAGGATGATCCGGAAGAATTAAAGAATGCAATGCGCAAAATAAAATCTTCGGGCAGCGGAAATTTTTATTTTACATGGTACAACACTGTTCCGTCTAAGCAATTGATCCAGTACATACGTCATTATTTTCCGCTAATTGAAAAAACTGAAAAAGTAAAAGACGGCGGACTCATGGTTTTTTCTGACAGGGGAGATGATTATGGTTTTGAGAAAGTGTATGATTTTAATGATTCGTTAACAGCAAAAAAAACATGGTTATTCTTTAAGGTAGATTCAAATGCAGTGCAAAAGATAAAGGGAGAAACCGTTTATGAATTATCTCCTGAGCAATTAAATGTGCCGGTTTTTTATTACGACGCAGCGGTTTTGTATAGCGGAAAAACAAAAGCACTTTTATTCTCGTGTCAGATTATGAGTAGAGATAACGGCGATGAAATTTTTTATATGGGTATTCACAGAAATGGAAAAGAAATAAATGCAAAAGGATTTCCCGCTTATTCTTATGTGTTAAGTGAAAATGAATGGAATTACGTATCGTTCAGGGCAGAACCCTTTTGTGAAGTTAGAAAGGGCGATAAAGTTCTGATTCTGATCCGGAGTCTGCACAACAAAAACTGTCTTGTAAAAGATCTTAAGGTAGAGACGCTTACAGAGTAAAACTCTTTTGAGGCTGTAATTTTTTTCCGGAAATATAGAATGTTCGTTTAAGCTGAACCAGGCAGGGAATGCATAAACATCCTGAAAAATTCTCAGCAACAAATTGAATTACTTCTTTTTCTAACATGAGTTTGTGGCAGCGGCATTGCGAAATGTTTTCTGCATTACAATCAAACAGATCATGGCATCTCGAACAGGTTTTTATAGTAGCTTGCGTCTTCAGAAAAATAAAATTTATTTTATAAAACCTAGCAGCCAGTTAATTGCTTCCTGTTCTTCAGAAAAATATTTTACGGGAGCATCGTTGAAATTGAATTTAGAAATAAAGTTAGAAAGCGTTTTACCGAAAGTTGATTGTATTAAAATTGCCCTGGCAATTGTTTTTTCTTCATCCGGATTTTTTTCAACCAATTTTTTTGCATCTGCAGTTGTTTTCCAGCCCCTGGCACGTGCATCTAACAATTTAAGGCATTTTTTTCCACCTGTCAGCGTACGCATTACTAATAAATTGTCGTAGAGGTCAAGCTCATCCACCAAAACATCAGGTAGCATTTTTATCCGCAATATTTCGTGGCGGTCAACGTAAAACTCCGCGGTCCGCGTTAAAACTGGCTTTTGTTGCATTAATTTGTGGATGAAAACGCTGCAAAATTAGTAAGCAGCAAACAGAGTACCCGTTTCACTTAGTAAGTGGCAATAATTAACGATTAAGTGGCAATTATTGAAAAAGCAATTTATTAATGGTGAGAGCAAAAAAAATGTTAAAAAAAGGCCGCTTTAAGCCCTCAATACAAAGAAATAAGTTAAAATATCTAATTTTGTCGCCATGAAAAAAGGATTGAAATTGTCTTTTTTAATTTGTGTACTGGTTGTTATTACGTGCGTATTAATTAATAAATTCTCGTTTTCAGGTGTATCTGCGGTTTTAAGTGGCAGCAAATTAAGCGGTTCTTCAGTATCGCATCTTGAATATAGTAAG
>JACMLS010000586.1 GCA_014379485.1 Bacteroidia bacterium
CTGCAGGAACTTTTACCGTAACACTTAACACAACAAATGCGTGTGGTACAGACAACGCAACATCAACTGTAGTTGTGGCTTGTTTAGGGATAAATGAATTCACTTCTGCTGATATAAATATTTTCTACAACAACCAGAATCAGCAAAGTGTAATTCAGTTTCCAGACAAAGCAACAGAAGGCAATTACAAAGTTGTTTTGTACTCTGAACTAGGACAGGTTTTATATCAAAGCAATGTGGAAGTGAATGGAAGCCAACGCGAATTTTTTGTAAACGCTAACAATTTAGCGCAGGGCATTTATTTCATTAACCTTAGCGGGAATGGAATTAATGCGGTTAAGAAATTTGTGAAGTAAAATTCTGAAAGTTATTATTCAAAAAAATCTCCGGAGAGAAATTTCTGCGGGGATTTTTTTGTGCTTGATTTCCAAATCAAAAAAACTGTACATTAGCATAACGCATATTGAAGATACCTGTGAAAAAGAACTCTTTTATTTTTATCATTTTCATTTTTGTTGCTGCAGTTTGTTTTGGCCAGGCACCTGAAAGCCCTGCTGTTCAGAAAAGGAGAACAGATTCATTAATTGGTGTTCTGAAAAAAATTCCTGAAAACGTTTCAACAGAAAAAGACACTTTAAGACTTAACACTCTTTGGGCGCTCATAAAAAGAATTGATGGAGATACGTTGAGGTATTATCTTGCGTATGGACTTAAGAGGTGCAATACCTACTCACCGCTTGTAGATTCGGCTGAGATCAAAAGTCTTTCGGAAATAAAGGCAACCATTAAAAAAGATCCTTTCCTGTATTACTATTTAAAAATGAAATCCAGGTTATTGAGAATTTATGGGGGGAGTGAAAAAAGCGACGAAGATAAGCTCATTTATTTTTTGCGCTCGCTTAAGATCTGTGAGAAAACCGGCGATAAATATGGTCTGGCCGCCGCTTATACTTCTCTCAGTTATATTTATAACAAACAAACTATTTATTCCAAGGCCATTGAAAATTTGGTGCTCGCTCTTAATATTTATAAAGAACTTGGTAATAAAAATTTGCTGGCAGACATTTATTGGAACCTTGGGCAGATCTACCACAAGCAATATAAATTTGAAAAGGCGCTTGAAAATTACCGGATAGCGCTTGAAATTTCAAAAACGTCTTCAAACCTTTTTAGTTCTGGCGCTTATTATGAATATATTGGAAATTGTTATTTAGATATGGGAAATTATGCGAAAGCTGTTGAAAATCATTTCGCCTCTCTAAAAGTATCTGAAAAACTCGGAGACATAAAAGGCGTTGGAGATTCATACGGAGATATTGCATCCATTTATTATAAGATGAACGATTTTCAAAATTACCGCATTAATGCTGCCGCTGCTTTAAGTAAGTACAAAGAATTTTCAGATCCTATGCACATTGCACACGCGTACAGTGATCTTGCAGAGGCTTGTTATAAGTTAAACATAGAGAGCAAGGCTTTGTTGTATCTTGATTCTGCCTTAAAGATTTATCAAAAAGAAAAAGAAGATTATTTTGTCGTGATCACTTTTTTTTCTATCAGCGAAATCTATGCGGCCATGCATGATGATGCACGCTCAATATCTAACATAGAAAAAGGAATTGAATTGAGTAAAAGACAAAATCACATTGAGCTGATGGGCAGAGGATATGGAAAGCTGGCAGCTATTTACCTTGCTAAAAATGATTACAAGACCGCATATAAATACCAGGCCTTAGCTGTGCAGATGAAAGACAGTCTTGCGCAGTTTGGTAATGAAACGATTGAAGGGATACAAACCATTCAGTCTAAATTTGATAAGGAAAGAGCAGAGCAGGAAGAATTATTGCACAAAGCAGTAGTAGCTCAAAAAGAAGCGCAGATAAGCCAGGAAGAAACCCAGCGCTATGCTTTATACGGAGGTTTGTTTGTTTTGCTTTTGTTTGGGGGATTTATTTTTAGCCGGTACAAGGTCAGTCAGAAACAGCAAAGAATTATAGAAAAACAAAAGCAACTTGTTGAGGAAAAAAACAAAGAGATAAGAGACAGTATAAATTATGCAGGCCGCATACAAAGAAGTTTTCTGGCAACTGAAGAATTACTGAAAAGTAATCTTGGTGATTATTTTGTGTTGTTTAAACCCAAAGATGTTGTGAGCGGAGATTTTTACTGGGCAGGTAAATTGCAGAACGGAAATTTTGCTCTTGTTACTGCTGACAGTACGGGCCACGGTGTGCCGGGAGCAATAATGAGCATTCTAAATATTTCTTCGCTCGAAAAAGCTGTTGGCCTCGGTGTTACTAAACCTTCAGAAATTCTCAATCACACCCGAACAACTATTATTGACCGCCTTAAAAAAGACGGCAGCGCAGACGGCGGAAAAGATGGAATGGATTGCTCTATCATTTGTATTGATCAGCAAAAACAACAATTGATCTTTGCCGCCGCCAATAATCCGGTCTGGATTGTTCGCCAGAATAAATTAATTGAATTTAAAGGAGATAAAATGCCCGTAGGAAAACATGATCGTGATAGCGAATCCTTTACATTGCAAACAAAAAGTATTGAAAAAGGCGATGTTATTTATACTTTAACTGATGGTATGCCTGATCAGTTTGGCGGACCAAAAGGAAAAAAGTATAAATACAAACAATTAAAAGAGTTACTTATTTCAATTACCGGCTTATCTATGCCGCAACAAAAAGAAATTCTTGATGCTGAATTTTTTAAATGGAAGGGTGAGCTGGAACAAGTGGATGATGTTTGTTTGATCGGAATCAGGATATGATCTTCAAAAAAATCAGTCTAAACTCTCCCAGGTGCTTTTGCCAAATTTCCTTATTTGTAAAACAGCAAAAAGTGCCCCGATTCCCAATAAACCTAGTATGGACTTTACTCCGTCAAAACTGAAGTACATATCAAAACAAAACGTTCCCGCTGCGCCAAGAGCAAATAACCAAAAGCCAATTTTTTTCCATTTCAGAATAAGTATGATAGCGGTTATTTTTATTAAAGCGCATAGTGCAAGTAAATAAAACATATACTCAGGAATTTCCTGCTCAGAAGTTTTTCGGATCAGATCTTTTCCTAAAAGAGCCAGCAGTACTGCAATTGAATTAAGGACGATGCCGATAATTAAAAATACCGTAACAAAACCATGCCTTAGTTTTTTATCATAATCATCCTGCTGGTAATAATCGTGGTAATTCATTTTAGGGTTTTAAATATAAAGAATTTAAACTAAAGCTAAATGCGGATTAGGGCGTTTAGTTAGCCCTAAAATAAATTAAGAAAGATTATTCCATGCACTTTTGCCGCCTTTACGAATCTGCAAAACACCAGCAAGGGCACCAATTCCACCAAGGCCCATTACCGATTGCAAAATGTCCAGACCCGAAAAAACGTTTACAATAAAAATTGCAATGCAGCTGATGACTGCGCCCCAAAATCCGATTTTTTTCCACTGAAGCATAAGAATATTACATATAATGTTTAGTATGCCAAATCCTGCCAATGCATAAAAACAGCTTTGCGGAATCGGGTCAGGAAGATTATCATTGATAACCCCGCTCGCAAATAAATACACAAGTGCAATTATAGCATTCAATATCATTGATCCAATAAGAAAAGCTGTTACACAGCCATGCCTTTCTTTATAATTCTCATCAAATTGAGGGCCCGGATTGAAGCTGCTATCTGATTCCATTTTTTTCTTTTAATAAGTTAAGGTTAAAGATAATTTTTTTTGAGTAAAAGACAACAGTATTCACAAGACGCTTAAGCATTTCTTGCAAAACTTAAAAATCTCAATGGACATTGCCTGACGAAGATACGGCTGTAAGCGTAAGCGGAGGACACAGGACTCGAACCTGCAAAAGATTTCTCTTACGGCAGTTTTCAAAACTGCTGCATTACCAATTATGCTAATCCTCCAAAAAAAAAATCACAACCAACATTGTCCGCCGAAGCTGCGACAGTCAGCGTATGCGGAGAGCAGAGTAATCGAAACCCATTCACGTAAAATGAACGATCCGTTTAGCAAACGTACACAGGAACCTCCCTGTTTTACTCTCCATTTATTTAAACACAAAAAACAAATTCCGCAGCGGGTGAATGGGGGATAGGCAATAGAGAATAAGGGTGCGTCCCTATTCCCTATCTCCTCTTTTCACAGTACTCCGATCCGGATTCGAACCGGAACTTGACAGGGCTTAAACCTGATGCCTCTTCCATTTGCGCTACCGGAGCATTTTTATTTCAGTTATTTGTTATCAATTGTCAGTTAATGGTTCTCTGTTGTTTTACTATGTAACTTCAACCATTAACTCAACCCGTACCTTCTGTGGGATTCGAACCCACACTGTATAGTTTCTAAAACTATTGCCTCTGCCTGTTGCGCTAAGAAGGTGTTTTAATTTTTCACTTCATCATTCATCATTGAACATTCATTATTCATTATTTTTTTAATTTCACATTTCACATTTCACATTTCACATTCCACATTTCACATTCCACATTTCACATTTCACATTCCACATTTCCTTTTTTTTATTTTATCCGCGACTATCCGCTTGATCTGTGTCATCCGCGTTCTTTTTTTACAATGCAATTCCACACCGAAGAAAAAAATCTTCAGTTTAAACCAAAATAAAAAAGCCTCCCGTTTCCAGGAGGCTTTTTAAAAGCTTTTATTTGTATGTCTGTTTAATCAATACAAAATTTCTCCTGATCATTCTTATAGCAAGAAC
>JACMLS010000587.1 GCA_014379485.1 Bacteroidia bacterium
AAGGCGAAGTAAAAATTACTGGCGGTTTGGGCTTTATCAATAACGTAATTATTGACACACATTTTGTTCAGCGCGGCCGCATTGGCAGGTTATTGTATGCCTGTGCAAGCAACCCGGTAAATTTAGGAATTGGTCTCGGAGAAGACACCGGCTTACTGATTACTGACGGATTTAAAATGGAGGCTATAGGTTCCGGACTTGTAATATTAGTTGACGGAACCAATATGCGCGATACCAGTATCAGTGATGTTGAAATGGGCTCGCCTGTTTCAATAGAGAACATGATCGTGCACGTAATGTCATTCAGAGATGTATTTGATATTAAAACCAAAAAACTCACTATTCACCATCCGACAGCCGTAGCAGATTAAAAAACAACGCGTTTAATCGCTAATTCTCCGCAAAAAATAAACCCTTCGCTTAAATTTGTAAAGACTCTCTACTTTTAATTTGCAAATGCACCAAAGCGGAAAAATAAGATCTGGTCTTCTTTTAAGTTTTAAAATCTTAACCCTTTGCATTTACGCATGGTTTTGCTGGCTTATGGTAAAAATTACCTGGCAATACCGGTATTTTGAAAGCGATGTTGCTTTTTTAAGAATCAAACAAGAGTACGTTGGAATGCTGCATTACCGCATTGTATTTTTTGTACATGTTTTTTCTGCCATTTTTGTTTTGCTTGCAGGCTTTACACAGTTTTCAAAATCGCTCAGAACAAAATATCCTTCTGTTCACCGCAAACTCGGAAAAATTTATGTGTATGTTACCTTGTTCCTTGCAGCGCCTTCCGGATTTGCCATTGGCGTGTATGCTAACGGCGGCATTGGATCGCGCATAGCATTTTGTATGCTTGCCGTTCTTTGGTGGTATTTTACTTTTATGGCAATGCGCACCGCTATCAAAAAAAAATTTCTGTTGCACCGCGATTTTATGATCAGAAGTTTTTCGCTTGCCCTATCCGCCATTACTTTGCGTGCATGGAAATTTGCGATCGTTTATTATTTTCAGCCAAAGCCAATGGATGTTTACAGAATTGTTGCCTGGCTTGGCTGGGTACTGAATCTTTTAATTGCAGAACTCATAATTATTAATCTTCATAAAAAATATAAAAACCAAAAAACATGAAATCAATTAAATTAATTTTCCCTCTTCTTATCCTTGCTGCTTCTTGCGGAAGTAACAGCGACGACAAAAAAACAGATGCGGCTGATTCATCTGCAACCGAAACAACTGCTACTGTGCCTGAAAAAGTTTTTCCACAGACCTATTACGTGGGAGATTTTGTGGCTTCTGTTTATAAGGAAAAACTGACATACACTTCAGTAAACAAAATAACCGTTTCAATAGATTCGCTCGGAAGAGGATTTATAAAAGGTTATAGTGTTGTGGCCGGAAACGAAAGACCTTTTACAGGTTCTTTTACTGAAAATGCAAACGGAAAATATGAATGCAAAGTAAGTGAACCCGGAGATGATAAATACGACGGTGTATTTAATTTTACATTAATGCCCGATTCAGGTGTTATACAAGGAACCTGGAAAGCAAACGACGCTAAACTTGCTGTAACGGAAAGAACATTTTTGTTGCGTAAAAAAGAATTCAAATACGATCCCACATTAGCAATAAGCGAGACCATTGCTGACGAACAACTGACAGGGGGCAAATACGAAGCAGATTTTGGTCCTGAAAAAATTTCGAAAGATGTTGCAAAATACAACGGATCTTCTGTTGAATTAAAAGTATCGCAGGTAGAAAATATGTATAAAGGAGATATGGAAATAATCCGTAATGCAATTTATGCGCGCCATGGTTATTCGTTCAAGAGCAAACGTATGCGTTTTATATTTGACAAGTTTGTAGATTGGTATATGCCTGTAAATACAGACGTAAGAAACGAACTGACAAAACTTGAGCAAAAGAATATTGAATTGCTGCAACGGTATGAAAAACATGCCTCAAGTTATTACGATGATTACGGGAGATAAAAAAGTTTAAGAATAAGTTCAAATGAGTTCAAGAAATTCAATCTCTCTATTGTGTTCTATGTTTCTATGTGTTTTTAAAAGCGGAAATCCCCATGAAAACAAAAAATAAATTACACGCTAAAATAATTACCGGTATAAATTCTGTG
>JACMLS010000588.1 GCA_014379485.1 Bacteroidia bacterium
CTGGCATTTAACTATACAAACATTGCCGGTGTTTATAGTGAAAGGGGGCTGAAGAAAGAAGCATTAGAGCATCTTACACTTGCTCTAAAATTACAAGAGGAAACCGGAAACAAATCCGGCATTGCACTTTCTTACTCAGCAATGGCAGATGTTTACAACACTATGGGAAACAGAGACGAGGCACTTACATGGTCTTTAAAATCTTTAAAATTGAGTGAGGAAATAAACGATAAAAAAAGTATTGCGCTTTCACTTTCCCGTGTTGGAAGAGTTTACAATGAGATGGGAAGAAATACTGAAGCCATAAACTATTATTTGCGTTGTTTGAAATTGAATGTTGAATTAGAAGACAAACAAGCCACCGCCTATGCTCACGGAAACATTGCCCACTTTTACCAGAACAAAGCAAAGTATAAAGATGCTCTTGAGCATTACCAACTCTGCCTGAAATTATTGGAAGAAATGAATGATCCTTCTGGCATTGCACAAACCTTAAACAACATTGCAATAATTTATAAAGAACAAGGCATGATTGCAGAAGCGCTTGCAAATTATAAACATGCGCTTGAATTATATGAAAAAATAAAAGATAAAAAAGGAGCCGGCCTTGTACTTAACAGCGTTGCCAATACATATTACGAACAGGCAACATCAGAAATGATACCGGCGGTTAAGTTTAAAAAAATGGAAGAAGCAACAGGCCTTAACAAACGCGCTTTGAAACTGCAGGAAGAAGTGGGTGATAAAAACGGAATTGCCACTTCCTTGAATCAGCTGGCCAACATTTACGCGCAACAGGAAAAAACAGACAGCGCCTTGCTAAATTACCAGCGGGGCTTACTTTTGTTTCGGGAAATTAAAGAAAAAGAAGGCGTTGCAATTACACTATCGCGTCTTACTGACCTCATGCACTCATCCGGCAACGAATCTGCAGCATTAAAGTACGGACTTGAAGGATTAAAAATTTCAAAAGAACTTGGAGAACCAACTATTATACGCGACGTTTCAAAAACCCTCAGCGATATTTATCAAAAACAACAACAGCCCAAACAAGCGCTTGAGATGTTTGAGTTGTATATACAAATGAGAGACAGTATTGCCAGCGAAGAAAATAAAAAAGCCGGAATTAAAAATCAGCTGAAATACGAATACGAAAAAAGATCTGCAGCAGACTCAGTAAAAAATGTGGAACTGCAAAAAGTAAAAGACGCTCAGCTTTCTGCTCAAAACGCAACACTGAAACAGGAAAAATTTCAGCGTTACTCGTTGGTCGTTGGCTTGTTGATCGTTTTGGCTGGTTTAGGGTTTGTGATCAACCGCTTTCGCATTACAAGCAAGCAGAAAAAAATTATTGAAGAACAGAAAATTACTGTGGACAGCGCTTTTGAAAAACTGCACGAGAAGAATAAAGAGGTCCTGGACTCTATTCGTTACGCTAAAAGAATTCAAAGCGCATTGATGCCGAATGAAAAATATATCCAGAGAAATTTAATTTTGCTGAAAGGAGCCGTTGAAAAGAACAACTAAAATATTTTGCTTGTTTTATTTTCTGACGCTTGTTTTTTGCTCAGAAACTTTTTCGCAAAAATTTGCGGATAAAAAATTTTACCTGGCAGATAGTCTTGACCTCACAAAAGTAGAACCTGCAAACGTACAACTATTAGACAGTCTTCTTAAAATTTATCATAACAACGCAAATGATACTTTTAAAATAAACATACTGATGAAAGTTGTTGAGGAATGCTTTAATGAAAACGTGTGGCCAAAGTATAATAACATGGTTTTTGAATTGCTTAAAAAAAGAATGAACGCCCGGAAAAGCGATTCCCCAGGCTATGAACTTTATTACAAAAGAACATATGCCACAACGCTTAATAACAAAGGTTACTTATATAACAAACACGGAGATTTTGAAAAAGCCTTGAGTGAATGGGAGCAAAGTTTAAAATTAAGAACGGAAATAGATGATAAAACAGGAATAGCGAGCAGCCTTAACAACATAGCTTCTGTATATGAAAATCTGGGAAACATAACAGTTGCTATTGATTACTACCACAGAAGTTTAAAAATAAGAGAAGAGATAAAAGACATTAAGGGAACCGGAAGCACACTGAATAACATAGGGTCTTTGTATATGGATCAGGGAGAAGTTGAGAGGGCATTGGAGTGCTGGCAAAGATCTCTTGTGTTAAGACGACAAGCCGGAAACAAAAACGGAGAAGCAACCACGCTTAATAACCTGGCCAGTGTTTTTGAAGAACAGGGCAAGTTTGATACGGCGTTAAACTATTTTTTTCAGGCGCTGAGCATACAAAGTACAATTGGAAACAAGTTGGGTGAAGCAACCTGCCTGAGAAACATTGCAAGAACTTATGAGCACATAGCAGAAGCAAGCAGCCAGAAAAAAACAGAAGCCGCCTTAAGAGATTCTGCCCTGTATTACATAAAAAAAAGTCTTGCTTTGCGCGAAGAAATAGGAGACAAAAAAGGAATTGCTGCCAGCCTGGGCAACCTGGGATTAATTTACATGCACCTGGATAAAACCAACGAGGCGGAAAAATGTGGAAACAGGGCGCTCGAAATTGCGCTTCAGATAAAAACCCCCGGCAATATCAGGGAGGCGGCACAACTCCTTTATTTTGTAAATAAAAAGAAAAGAAATTTTGCAAAGGCGCTGGAAATGTATGAACTCTTCAATACTATGAAAGACAGTGTTGCCAATCAAGACAACAAAAAAGCAGGAATAAAACAACAACTAAAATACGAATACGAAAAAAGGTCTACAGCAGATTCTGTAAAAAATGCAGAACTACAAAAAGTAAAAGATGCTCAACTCGCGGCACAAAACGCCTCTCTCAAACAAGAAA
>JACMLS010000589.1 GCA_014379485.1 Bacteroidia bacterium
GAAAAAGATCAGGATAGAAAAAGGTGTGGAAGATTTTGAAAGAGTAGAAGTTTTGTCGGGACTTAAAGAAAACGATGAAGTTGTTATAAAATAATTCAGAGAATAATTTTCAAAAACAAAAATGTCAAAAGGTCTCGCGCTCTCCATTGCAAAAACGCATTTGTTTGCAAAAAAAAAGCAAACGCTTATTGCTTCGCTTGGGGTTATGTTTGGCATTGCTATGTTTATTGTAATGATTAGTTTTATGACGGGTGTAAACGATCTGCTTTCTGAAACTTCACTCACTTCAACGCCGCACATCCGCATTTATAACGATATTGAAAACAATCCGCACTCAATTATTGACGAAGCGATTACAGATTCCACGCAATGGACAGTGGTGTATCATAAAAAACCGCAAGACCGCAAATTAAATCTGCAGAATCCCTTTCGCCTGGTAGAGGAGATAGAAAAAAATCCGGCGGTAATGGGCGTGTCGCCACAACTTACTTCGCAGGTTTTTTATAATGCAGGTCCGATTCAATTAGGCGGATCGCTGGCCGGGGTAAATATTCTTGCAGAAGACAAATTGTACAATTTAAAAGCAAAAATGCGCAGCGGAAACTTAGCGTCTTTGATGAGTTCAAACGATGGGGTGTTGATGGGGCAGGGGCTGGCCGATAAATTAAATGTAAAGACCGGAGATAAAATTACCGTTGCTACTCCGCGCGGACAGTTAATGACACTGCGTGTACTCGGAACTTTCAGATTTGGAATTGGTACTATTGACAATACACGTTCTTACGCAAACATTGCCACTGTGCAAAGAATTTTGCAGAAAGATTCGCGTTACATTACTGATATTCAGATAAAATTATTTGATCTCTACCAGGCAAAAGATTATTCAGAAAAATTCAGAAGAATGTTTCCTTACAAAGCAGAAGACTGGGAAACTGCAAATGCAACTATCCTGATAAGTTTTACAATAAGAAATGTACTGACCTATGTGGTAGTAATTACATTATTGGTTGTGGCCGGTTTTGGAATTTATAATATCATGAACATGACGGTGTATGATAAATTAAAAGATATTGCAATTTTAAAAGCAACTGGTTTTGGAAGCGGAGAAATAATTAAAGTTTTTTTGTTTCAGGCAATGTTTATTGGTTTGATTGGCGGGCTGGCTGGTTTATTACTTGGTTTTACACTTAGTTATATGATGAGCCAGGCGCCTTTTGACGGCGGAGAATTTTTGAGCGTAGATAAATTTCCGGTTGTAATGAAAGGGCAGTTTTACATTTTTGGTTTTGCTTTTGGTATGGTTACAACAGTGCTTGCAGGATATTTTCCGGCAAAAAAAGCATCGAAGGTAGATCCGGTTTCAATTTTAAGAGGGTAAAAATGGACACAGTTTTAAGAGCAGAAAAAGTCACCAAATATTTTATGGAGCCAGAAAAATTTAAGGTGCTCGATGATATTTCTTTTTCTGTTGAGCGCGGACAGTTTTTATCTATTATTGGAAAATCGGGTTGCGGAAAATCTACTTTGCTTTACATTCTGTCTACAATGGATACAGATTACGAGGGAAAAATGGAAATGAACGGAAAGTTACTTACAGGCCTTACGCAAAACAAACTGGCAGCTTTCAGAAACGAACACATTGGTTTTGTGTTTCAGTTTCATTTTTTGCTTCCTGAATTTACAGTGCTGCAAAATGTAATGATTCCCGCATTAAAACTTGGCAAGTATTCTAAACAGGAAATTGAACACCGGGCAATGGAAAAATTAAAATTGCTGGGTATGGAAGAACACGCAAAAAAAAGATCTTCTAAATTATCGGGCGGGCAACAGCAGCGTGTGGCCATTGCGCGTTCGCTCATTAACGATCCTACTATTATTATGGGAGATGAGCCAACCGGAAATCTTGACAAAAAAAACAGCGAAGTTGTTTTTGATATTCTGAAAGGCCTTTCTGTTGAGCATAAGCAAACTATTATTACCGTTACACACGACGGTGAGTTTGCAGCCAAATGCGACCGGATCATAGAAATGAGTGACGGAAAAATAATTAAGTTCTGATGCGAAAGTTTCTTATGCCACAGATTTCGCAGATTCACGCAGGTGGTTTACACGGATTTTATTTTTATGATCATCAGTGACTTTTAATTTGTGCAAATC
>JACMLS010000590.1 GCA_014379485.1 Bacteroidia bacterium
AAATGTAATTGAAGGCAGGAATTTTTTATTCAATTTGTGCGATGAACATTTTTTATGCCCGAAGTGTTGCGGTTTACAAATTGTACCCAACGAGTGTTTTGATACCAAAATAGAAAAATGCAAAGGCGTTTGCTGTGGAAAAGAAAGCGTTGAGGAGTATAACGCAAGAGTAAAACAGGCGCTCGAAATTTCTCTTGGAAAATTAGAAACGCACATTATTATTGGCAAAGGAAGAACGGACGAAGAAAAATCTGTTGTTCTTATTGAACAGGGAGAATACAAAGGCTTTGGTTACGCAGCTCCTGAAACATCAATGGAAACACCCGAAGAAGTTTCAGAAATAATTTCTCCATATCATCATAACGCCGACGTAAGAGAAATTTTAAACTGGTATTTGAATTCTGTGAATACTGAAGTCTGAAAATCCGTGAGTCCGTGAGTCCGTGAGTCCGTGAGTCCGTGAGTCTAAAAAAATAAAAAGACTTTTTTGAAATACAACAAAACTTCCGGACTTATCGGACTTTTTTTTTCGGACTACCGGACTATACTGCCACTTCACCTTTTATATGCGGGTGCGGATCGTAACCTTCTAATTGAAAATCTTCAAATTTAAAATCGAAAATATTTTTTACTGAAGGATTTATTTTCATAGAAGGTAATTTTCTTAAATCGCGCGTAAGCTGAAGTTCTGTTTGTTCCATGTGATTGGAATACAAATGTGCGTCGCCCAGGGTGTGTATGAATTCTCCGGGTTTTAAATTGCAAACCTGCGCAACCATTAACGTAAGTAATGCATAGGAAGCAATGTTGAACGGAACGCCCAAAAAAATATCTGCACTGCGCTGGTAAAGCTGGCAACTTAATTTTCCATCGGCCACATAAAACTGAAAGAAGGCGTGACAAGGTGGTAATTTCATTTTTTCAATTTCAGCTACATTCCACGCACTTACAATTAATCTTCTGCTGTCTGGATTTTTCTTGATCTGTTCAATTACGTTGGAGATTTGGTCAATGTGTTTTCCATCAGGCGTTGGCCAGCTTCTCCATTGAGAACCATAAACAGGCCCGAGATTTCCGTTTTCATCAGCCCACTCGTCCCAGATCTTTACACCGTTCTCTTTTAAATATTTAATATTTGTTTCTCCTTTTAAAAACCAAAGCAACTCATGTATAATAGATTTTGTATGTAATTTTTTTGTGGTGAGAAGCGGAAATCCTTCCTGCAGATCAAAACGCATCTGGTAACCAAAAACACTTACTGTTCCGGTTCCTGTTCTGTCTGTTTTTTTTGCGCCCTTTTCCATTACATGGCGCATGAGTTGTAAATATTGCTGCATAATAAAAAAATTCAGCTTCAAATTTCGTAATATTCAGCAAGAATTATTTTTTTAATCATCAATACTTTCCAACAGTAATACCAATAAGTACATGTAAACAAAAAAGCCGTCCCAAAATTATGAGACGGCTTTTAAAATTATTCGGAAAATTTATTTTGATCCTTGTAAATGAGGTTCAGCAGCTTTTTTCAGATCAGGATTAACTTTTCTTGAGTCTGATGGAAGTTCTCCGATCGCTTTTCCAAAACGCTCATCGGCAAATAAGAAATGAAAGGTTCCAAAATCCTGGTCAGCGCGGTTTGCAACAATTGTGTAAGAGAACTTTGTGTTTGAGTTTCCTCCGTTCAATTCTACCACATCAAAACCAGTAGCAGTTTTATTTGTAACAAAAACACCTTTACAATCTCCTTCTAATTGCACAAAAACGCGCAACGGATGTTTATCGTTTACTGCAATATTTTTTGCAAGCGTAGGATCGATATTAATGTGTGCCTGTCCGTTTATCAGTTGGCCTTGTCCGTAATCCTGGAACAAATTTTCAGGAGCTTCAGGACAGCTTAGTACAACAAGATTTCCGTTTACATCTTCTACAGTAGTATTTACCGTTCCAACTCCTTCAATTTTTCTGGCTGTTACGCCATTTCCTGTAACACCTGCATTAGTAAGAGCTGCAACGTGCGCCCAAACAGAGAAAGTATAAGGAGCAATACCATTACTTCCGGTTGTAAAATAACCACCCTCACGCAACACTGCCCCTGCGGCAGAAGTTGAAACAGCAGCACCATGCACACCAACAAATGTTCCCGTAAAAGAACCACCAGCCCCCTGGTTAAGGTAAATTGAAAATCCGTTATTATTTCCCATACCCACAATACCGGTTCCGTTAGCAAAAGTATTCTGGCCCCAAACAGGGAAAGCCAATAAGCCGTTCGCTTCACCAACCACACCATCAACACCACTTGGAGACCAGCCATAAACTGCGGCACCGGCAACTGCTAAACCGGTATTTAATCCCAAAACTCCGAACCCTCCTGCATTTCCCTGAGAACCCACCACAGCATTTGAGAGATTGGCATTACTGTAGCCCACAATTGCATCGTTTCCAATAGCACTAATGGCACCGCCAACCCCGGTTGCATAAGTAGTAAAAACCCCACCTGCTGCAGGCGCGGCTGTATTAACACCAATTTGTCCGGCTGCGGTCATTCTGAAACGCTCAACGTTGCTTGTAATAAAGTTTACAGCCTGTGCTCCGGTTGAACCCATTGCCTGGGTTGCAACTGTTGCGTTACCTCCTAAAAGCCATGCAGCATTTGTAGAAGTAATTGTTGAGGGTATAGTTGTTACTATTAAAAGATTTCCGGCTGCGTTAAAGTTGTCTGTAGAAATTGTCCAGTTTGGACCTGTTGGACCTACTGCTCCTGCTGCGCCCGTTGCGCCCGCAGCACCTGTTAATCCTGTTGGACCAGCTGCTCCTGCAGCACCCGTTGCTCCTGTTAATCCTGTTGCACCAACAGCACCTGTTAATCCTGTTGGACCAGCTGCTCCAGCAGCACCCGTTGCTCCTGTTAATCCTGTTGGACCAGCGGCTCCTGCGGCTCCGGTTGCACCGGCTGCCCCTGTTAATCCCGTTGCGCCTGCGGCACCTGTTAATCCTGTTGGACCAGTTGGTCCTGCTGCACCAGTTGCTCCGGTTGTACCATTAGTTCCGCTAGGTCCTGTTGGACCTATTCCAAAACCAGTTGGGCCTGTTGGACCTGTGGTTCCAACTCCTGTTGCACCGGTAGCACCGGCAGGACCTGTAGGCCCTGCTGCACCTGTTGCACCATTAGTTCCGTTTATTCCATCAATTCCCGAAGGGCCTGTTGCTCCTGCTGTTCCAACTCCTGTTGGACCTGTTGGGCCAACAACACCGGCAACACAATCTAAAGTATTCCAAAAACCATCAGCGTTAACATCTTCTCCTGCATCATTTACCCCATCTCCGTCAGTATCCCAGCAATGAACTCCGTTTGTTCCATTTGCACCTGTTGCGCCGTTTGCACCTGCAGCGCCAGCAACACCCGGGGCTCCTGCACAATCCAACGCATCCCAAACGCCATCTGTATTAATATCTTCTGCAGGGTCGTTTGTTCCGTTTCCGTTAAGATCCCAGCAAGAAATTCCGTTTGATCCTATAGTTCCGTTTACACCCGTTGCTCCTGTTGGCCCGGCAGCTCCTGCTGGTCCGGCAGGACCTGAGTTAGCACACATAGATTGCCAGGTAGTGGTGGCTGCTATATAATAGAAAAAACAATCAAAATTTGTATCGTAAACAAGCAAGCCGTTAGCTGGCGATGCTATTGCTGCAATTTGTGCAGTGGTTAATCTGGGAACTAAAACTCCCTGATTATTTGTTGGTGAAGTAACCTCTAAGGCTGCTGTAGAATTTGGTGTGTTTGTACCAATACCCACGTTATTCTGGGCATTTGAAACATAACCAAATACTAAGAGGGAGGTAAAAGCAAGTAATAATTTAGCTTTCATGGGTATTGTGTTTAGGTTTAAAGAGGTTATAAAATTAAATAAAAGGTTGAATTATCCAAACAAAATTAACGAATAGCGAAAGGGCGTATCTTACCCCTTATTACATTGGATAACACAGAGTGGTAACAGCAAAAAACCGAGTTGGTTAGAGGTCTATAAATCTGATTTTCAGGGCAGGAGTTGGAATCTGGCAGGAGTCTGATTTTCCCCACCATTTATAACGGTTTTTTGCAACCCAATTATACACCCAGTTCCTTATAAAAGGTGGTACAACAATAAATCCAAACAATAAAGGCCACAATCCTTTAAATTTCTTCGTAATTCTCAAGGCGCCTGAACTGCGGGTGTATGCTTTTCCGTTTTGAATATAAACAAGAGTGTCAAGGCTTTTCGCGTCAAGTTTATATTTCTCCAATAAAAATTTTCCGGTAGCAGATTGCAGAGAGGCGAATTTTAATTCGGGTTTTCTTTCTTTGCGAATAATGAACTGCACACTTGAGTTGCAGAAGTTACAAACCCCATCAAATAAAATTATTTCGGCCGGTTCCTGCATTTAGTTTTTTATTGAAACAGAATAAGCATCAACAGAAAGTTCAACGCGCTTTCCGGTTTTTTGCAGTGTTGAGAGATTAATAAAAGTAAGATACCCGTTTCTTCCTCCGCAAAATGTGGTATGATGAGGAGCGGGTCCGTTTGTTTCCTGGTTTCTGCTTACAACGTAAATAAGCCCGTTGTTTTCATCTACACATATTCCGTGTGGCTGGTAAAAACCACCGTCAATATGCTGCACAAAAGTATTGGTATTGTAATTGATAACACTAACAACACCTTTTTTGCCGGCAGTTGGAGCGGTAAGATTGGTCTGATCTTCCATACAGGTTACAAATAAGTAGGGTTGAGAAGTTGAAAACGAAAACTCAACCGGATAATCACCCACAGGAATTGTGGTTATAAAAGCATCTGTTGCAGCATCAAAAATCCTTATTTCGTCTGAAGCGGTGCAGCTCACAAAATATTTTGAACCATCAGGAGAAAAAACAATTTCATGCGGATCTGTTATTCCGGAAAGTACAGAGCTGAATGAGGTGTTTAATACAATTTCATTATAATTTGCAATATCACCTAAAGGAATTTTAAAAATTCTGTTCTGGCCCTGACTTGTAACATAGAGGCTTAAGCCATCAGGACTTAAACAGGACCCATGAATATTTGACCAGTCTGATGTGCTCCACCCAGGAGAATTGAGCCACACCATATTCTCAAGATCTACTTCCATAATTCTTCCGACATTACTAAAGTCTACAACGTAGGCTCTTTTTGAATCTGCAGTAATTACAAAGGTGTTATAGTTACCATTTGAAATATTTACTTCTCCAACATAAGTATCATCACTTGTTCTGTATTTTTTTATTGAAGATCCTCCAATAGAAATAATGTACCAATACTGTTTATCAGGAGAAACTTTTACCATGTGCGGGGTTGCGTTTCCGGTTTCAACAGTTATATACCGCATAGGCAAAAGTGTTGCTTCGTCAAGCACAGTTACTACCTTGCAGCCCTGGTCTGCCACATATATTTTTTTTCTGTTTACATCGTCAGAAAATTTTACAATGCCATTGCTGTTTTTGGCGCCTGCATTTATCCAATCGTAAAGCGTAGTCACTTCTTCGCGTGAGAGTGCGGGTTTACCAATAGGCATGGTGGGCGCAATCATGGTGCCCATATCAGAATAAGTATTAACGAAATAACAAAGTGTGCTGAAATCTGAACGATAGGGAATAACGCAGGCGCTACCGGTACCACCTTCAAACATTTTGTCCCATGTACTCAGATTTAAACCAGCGGCGGCTGTATAACTTGCATTGTTATGGCAACCTGCCACAGAACATTTTGTGAGAATGATCTGACCAACTTCTGCCGGATATCCTTTTGTATCCGGATCTCCCTTATCGTTCTTGCACGAAAAGAAAACAATTGAAATTAAAATAAAAAATATTGATGATCTGCTTATTTTCATTTGGAAACAATGAATCGCTTACTACCCTCAATGCCCGAATTTGTTTTGTATTGAATAAAATACATACCACCCGAAACATCTCCGAGATCAATTTTTACAACCGGCAAATTTGTGCGGAGTGTTTTTACTATTCTTCCTGAAAGATCAATAATATTTATTTGCCGCTGAGAATATGTTTTATTTTCGAAGGAAAGTGTTAGTTCTGAAAAAGCAGGGTTTGGATAAAGAGAAATCTCTTCTTCATTAAAATGTATTTGAATTCCGCTCAGCAAACTATCTCCGGCGTAATAACTTAAACCTCCGCAAAAATTTCCTAATATCATATCAGGCATTCCGTCGTTATTAATGTTTCCAACAGCAGGCGCAATTTTTGATCCGTCAGAAATTCCCCAGCCAATTGAATCTACCAAAGTAAAATTTCCGGTAAGGTTCAGATCTACATTTGTAAACCTGTACAGATACCCTCTTTCACAACCCACCAGTAACTCATAAGAACCATTTACATCCATTAAACAAGGGGCTGCAAAACCTGTTATATACCCGGGCCTCGAAACATTTACACCACCTAAAAAAGCAGATGTAGCGGTGCTGCTGAAATTAGGAACGGTTGATGTTCCTGTGTTTTTGTAATACCGCACTTTACCATCCCGTCCGCCAATAAGAATATCATTTTTTCCGTCCCTGTCTACATCAACTATCTGCGGCATTGCATTGTTGCCTGCATCTATACTTTTGTAAAATGAGGATGAAAAAACGTAATTGGCTGTGTTGCCCATTCCGGCAACGTTTTCAAAATAGGTAAGCTGACCGCCGTAATCACCTATAAGCATATCTGCGTCACCATCACCGTCCAGATCGCCAAAAGCAGGCGCCATGTTTTGTATATTGAAAGAACCAAGACTCGAATAATTTCTGGTAATGAGTGAAAACTGCGGAAGAGCTGCTGTACCTGTGTTTCTTAATAATGCAAGGCGTGAGTTATAATTAGGATTATTGAAGTAACCATAATTTCCCACAACAAGATCAAGCAAACCATCTCCGTTCTCATCAACCATAGCCGGATAAGCGCCTTCGCCCACATCTATCATACTATCCTGCAAAAAATTATTTTCTAAAAAAGTAAATAAGGGATTTGAATCGGTTCCTGAATTTTTAAAACGCCAAACGCTTTGAAAGTTTTCTGAAGCAGGTGTAATGTTAGGACTCACCAAAAGATCGCGTACACCATCATTATCTGTATCTACATAATACGTACACGGAAAATAAGGCATTTTTACAGGCTTGGCAATAGGATATGATTTGGAAGTCGTATCTGCATGCGCATTTGCAATAGAACCACCGTTGCGAAAAAACTCAACACTATCGCACGAAATATCTCCTAAAATCACATCCTGGTCCCCATCCCCATCATTATCAAGGCACATTAAACAAGAGCCTGCGTGCAGGTTAGATTTCATTGCGGGATTCTGAACATTCTGCCATTTTTTAAACAAAGGGCAAATATTTAAATTACTTGAGCAGGTATTTTCAGAAAAATCTCCCCAGCAATTATCTACCATAAAAAACTTTAAAGAATCTAAGGGAAGGCCAAGTTCTATAGCACGGTTCTCGTGATATTCTATCTGTGTACCAAAAACGCTGAAAGTTAAAATGTCAAGGTCACCATCGTTATCCATATCTACAAGGCCGGGCAAACCAACTGGTGAAACGTAGAGATTCAGAATGTAGGGCCCGGGGCCTGCAGGCTGATAATCTGAGTAAAGTAAATTGTAAGCCAAAGTAAAATGCAGTGAGCCCGCAGTGGCAGATGTGTTTTTGTAAACCCTTACACCCCCGGTGGTATAAGTAAAAAGATCTTCGTACCCGTCATTATTATAATCCTTAAACAACACCCAATCTGTTACCTCCGGAAAATTCTCGAACTGGGGGGCGTGCTTGTATCGGGTAAAATTTGCGCTTCCGGTATTTTTAAAGCAACGGATCTTAAAACTTCCTTTATCAAAAGTTACAATATCCTTAATCCCATCAAGGTCAACATCTAAAGAAGAAAACTGGGTAGAATTGATGCCGCCGGCCCAGGGATTTAACAAGGTACCTGCCCCCGAAAATACTTTTATAGAATCGTTTCTTACAAAGGTGTGCTGAGAATAGAATTTGCAGCAAAAAACCGCAAAAAAGCATAAAAAAACTACTGGTCTGCTCATTTCTTTTGGATTATAACAAAGTTACGTTTTTTTGCCCTAAATCCTTAAAAACCACTTTATTTTGCCTAACGAAAAGAAAGCTTGGTAATATTGAACTGAAATTCTATATTTGCACCCTTATTTTTTTATAACTAATTGATTATTAACTATGCAAAACAAAGGTGCGATAAAATTATTCGCTTTATTACTGGCTCTCTGTTGTGTTTTCTATTTATTGTTTACCTGGGTTGTGTACGATGCTGAGTCGGATGCTAAGGCTCAGGCAGAGCAAAGAGTACAAAAATCAGACACTATACAAAAAAGAATCACTGCTCTTTCTACAGACACAAATGGTGTACTAAACCAAACTAAGAAAACAAAGTGGACTGAATTCTACAAAGATTCGATGAACAATGCTATCCTGGAAAACCTTAGCAGCCAAAAGATCTTTGATATCGGGATCACTGATTTTACTTATGAAGATTGCAAAAAACGCGAGCTTAACATGGGTCTTGACTTACGTGGAGGAATCAACGTTATTCTTGAAGTTTCTGTTGGAGATATTATTAAAGGTTTATCAGGAAACAACAAAGACGAAAAGTTTTTGAAAGCATTGCAAAATGCAAAAGAAAAATTAGGCGGTCAGAATTCTGATTTTGTTGAGTTGTTTGCAAAAGAATATGCAACACTTGCACCGGGTAAAAATCTTGCCAACTTTTTTCAGACAACTGAGATCAGAAATAAAATTGAGTACAATGCAAGCAACGATAAAGTTGTAGCTGTTGTACGCGAAGAAGTTTCTGCAAGTTTAAAAAACGTTGAAAACACTTTACGCTCACGGATCCAAAACATAGGAGTAAGTCAGCCAAACATCAGGTCTATCGGCTCTCAAAGCAGCGGGCGTGTGCTTGTTGAATTACCAGGCGCAAAAAATATTGAGAAAGTAAAAACGCTGTTAGAGCGTACTGCAAATCTTGAATTTTGGGAAACCTATGATAACATTGACTTAAACCCATCATGGGACGGTGCAAACAAAGCAGTTCGCCAGTTCATCATCAGAGATTACATGGGCGATAAAGAAGAAAAACGAATTGCAGATTCTACAAAGAGAGTAAAAGCTATAGAAGACTCAATCATCAAAGTAAAAATTGCAAAAGGAGAAAAAGTTGACACAACCAAAAAAGAAATTGTTGATACTACTTCTTTATTAGGGAAAACCAAAAAAGAAAAAGATAAGACTGCTAACGACAGGCTAAGAGACAGTATTGGTAAAGTATATCCAATCTCTAAACTGCTTTACCCAAGAATGGATCAGAAAGGATATTTACTACCTGGTCCGGTTGTAGGTTACTGCTCTAAAAACGACACAGCTAAACTGATGGCGTATTTAAATCATCCTGAAGTAAAAAAGAAATTTCCTAAAAACGTAAAATTTGCTTTTGGCGCTTATCCTTTAAAAGAATCTAACGGTACTTATGAGGTGTATGCATTAAAGAGTTCTGAGTACACCTCATTAAAACCAGCTCTTTTTGGTGATGTTATTGATAATGCAAAACAAGGCTTTGATCAGGCCGGTAATGCAAACATTGACATGGCAATGAAAGGCGCTGCTGCAGATCAGTGGTCAGCACTTACAAAAAGAGTTGCCGATCAAATGGTAAGAGGCAAAACTGAAGACGAAAATTTCCCGAAAGCAATTGCCATTGTAATGGATAATATTGTTTTTTCTGCACCTGGTGTAAGCAGACAAATTACCGGAGGCAGATCTGAGATAAACGGAAGTTTTGATATTAAAGAAGCACAAAGTTTGGCCTCAGTACTTTCTGCAGGTAAACTACCTGCGCCTGCAAAAATTGTTGCCTCTTCTGAAGTAGGAGCTACGCTTGGGCAGGAAGCAATTGATAATGGTATTCTTTCTTTTATCGGATCTATTATTATCATTCTTCTTTTTATGGTGTTGTATTATAACAAAGCCGGTGCCATTGCAGATCTTGCTTTGTTCATTAACATCTTCTTTATAATGGGCGTGCTTGCAGCATGGGGAGAAGTACTTACACTTCCCGGAATTGCGGGTATAGTACTTACCATAGGTCTCTCGGTAGATGCAAACATTCTTATTTTTGAGAGGGTGCGTGAAGAACTTGCGCTTGGTAAATCAAACGCACTTGCAATACGCGAAGGATTCAAGCATGCCATGTCTTCCATTATAGATAGTAACGTTACACTC
>JACMLS010000591.1 GCA_014379485.1 Bacteroidia bacterium
GTATTGCAGATCTTTATTCGATCAGAAATAAAACCGGGTTTGAAATTGATTCGGCTTACTCATACTCAGGTTATGAAGTGTGGGGCAGCAATACAAATTGCCTTGATCGTAAACTGTATGACTTTTTGTGCGCTTATAACGAAACTGATCTTCGGTCTTTTACAGTGCGTCGAAAAAAGGTTTATGATGAAATTCAGCAACTCATAAATTCAGGTAAAATAGTATCGCTGAATCTTAATGGGTGCTTAATTCATTCTCTTTATCCCATTGGCAACAACAAAGAGCTGCAAGAACTGAACCTTGGAAATTCTTTCTTTCAAAAACACAAAGAAATAACTTTTTTTAAAAAATTAAAAAGCCTTGATCTTTCCGGCACAAGAATTTCATCTACTGATTCCCTACCCTATTTAGACCAGCTCATTTCTTTAAATGTGAGAGATAACAGCATTTCAGATCTGAAATTTCTTGCACGGTTTCCTCTGCTGGAAAGGCTTGATATTTCAACTAATCCGGTAACAGAGATCAATGACCTTGGCGTATTAAAACATTTAAAGGTTCTTGATATGAGCGCAAATAAAATTTATGACCTGTCGCCCTTAAAAAACCTTGATTCTCTTGAAGAATTGTTTATGAACAATCTCAGTACAAACGCAGGGGCAATAGTAAGCCTTAAGAATTTAAAAGCGCTGAGCCTTGAAAAATGTGATCATCTTATCGGATCTCTTCTTTCAGGAAAAAATATTTTTCCGCTGCTTGAAAATCTTAATCTCCAATCAAGCTCGCTTTATGATATTAATTTTATTTATACGGCCGCAACAAAAGAAAACCCTGAACAGTTAAAATTTCCCGCTCTTAAAATCATAAATCTGAATAGCAATGAAATTACCGACACACAACCGTTTGCAAAAATGCCTGAACTTGAACAAGTTTCGTTAAGGAATAATAAACTAACACACACCACCGGCTTATCGCAATTAAAAAAACTCAAACGACTTTACCTTAACAACAATTACCTTTATGAAATAAGTTGCCTCGACAGTCTTTTTCAACTTGAAGAACTCAACATAAGTGAAAACATAAATATTTCTGATTTTAAACCATTAACCCACCTTACAAACCTTACCGTTATTATTCTCTCGGGTACACGTTTTAATAATCTTGATTTAATTAGTTCAGCAAATAGTTTGAAAACGCTGGAAATAAAAGGATGCAAAATAAAATCTTATACAGGAATTAAAAAGTTTGTAAACCTTGAAGAGATCACCGTTTCAAATATGACAATGACCAGTGCGCAATATTTTAAGGAATTGAAAAAACTTAAAGTGATTAACCTGCACACCCCAAATACAGGGGTTTATGAGTTCCTGAAAAAAACATTGCCGGGACTTACAATTGAAATGAGTTATTAAAGAATAATAAGAAGCCTTTTTTATTTAGTTGTTATTAAAACGTACCTGATCTTTTGAGTGTCCCATTTGTATTTAACACCCGACTGATCGAGTTTCTTTTTTGTTTCTTCAAAAAAATGTCCCACCTCCCCAAGGTTTTCCATGTTTGAGGGATTGTGAACCGGGTCGCCTCCGCTGAACATTAAATCGTTCAATTCATCAATGAGAAGTTCGGCTTTTGGCACACTTTCATATTTATCCAGTTTCTTTTTCAAGGCCAAATAATCCTGACTTAAATAAAAACCAAATTTTACAACAGAATCGTTATTGGACCGTAATTCCTTATACCATTTATCTATGTTCTGTTGCCTGAATTTTATTGAATCAGAATTTTTATCGTTTGCTTTTGCAGGTGGTTTGCCTGTTTGTGCACAAACAACACCGCCAGAAAACAGGTGGATGCATGAAATGATTAAAAGTATCTTTTTCATTTTATAATTTTTTAAAAAAACTATTCTGCAAATAAAATATCCATTTTTAAATCGTTCTGCACATTACCCGAATAAGCGTTTTGTTGAAGACCAAAAGTTGTGATCAGGGTTAAAAAAACCGATTTACGTGTTTGTGTTTCGTTTTTAAAAGAGCCAATTTTATTTCGTAATTCAGCATCATATTTTTTATCAATGATAAAAGGGTTGATTGAAAATTTCATTTCGCATAAATTAATAACCTGGTCGCGCCTGTCAATTAAAAGATCTATTTGTGCTCCGGTTGCGCTGGCTTCGCTTCGCCACGAAGAGACTTGTGTTTCTATTCCGCTAATGCCCAAACCCTGCTTTATTTTTTGAAGATGGCAAAGGCACGCCTGCTCAAAGGCATATCCACTCCAGGCTCTGTACCGGGGACTATCGATTGTTTTGATCCAAAAATCCGTATCCGTAAGCTGATAGTTTTTTATGAATTTCAGATAAAAAAGCGTGTAAAAATCGCTCAGTTGGTACAAACTGTTTCTTGCTTTTCTTTCAAAGGGAATATATTTTCTGATAAATCCGCTTTCTTCCAGTTCAGTTAATAATCTCGTAACGCTTCCGCCATTGCTAATCTTGGTTTCAGCAATAAGCTCTTCACGCGTAAGGCCTTTGCTTTTTTTAGCCAGAGCCGTTACAATTGCCTGATGTTTTTCTGCTTTGGTGAATAAGGATCTGAAGATATTCGGGAACTCAGATCGCAATAATCCGTTTGCAGTAAAACAAAGTTTATCAATAAGCTGTGTTGCGCTCTTTCCTTTTTTTACTTCGTCCCAATAAAACGGAATGCCTCCCAGCACCATATAGAGCTGAATGATCTGGTACCTGTCTATATTTATTTTTCTTGATCTTAAAAAAAGCTCGCACTCATTTAATGTGAAAGGTTCAATTTTCATTTTCAGCGTTACCCTGTTGTGCAAACCACCTTTGTTATTGATTAATTTATTGATCATCCAGGAGGCTGAAGAACCGCACACAACGAGTAAAATATCTTTCCTGGCAGAAGCCCAGCTGTTCCAGAAATGTTCTAATGCCTGTATAAAATCCGAATTGGGGGTATCAAACCAGGGCAGTTCATCAATGAATAATACTTTTTTTTTCTGTTTTGATCTTATAGCACATTTTTTTATTTGTTGAAAAGCCTCCATCCAGTTTACTGCGGTTTCCTTCTTAAGGTAAGAATGCTGTTCGCGCATGGCTATTTTAAAGTTAGCCAGTTGCTGCTGCAAAGAAGCGTTGGCAAGTCCGGTGAGCTGAAAAGTAAATTTACCTCTAAAGGCTTCACGGATCAGGTAGGTCTTTCCTACCCTTCGCCTTCCGTATAAAGCCAGGAAATCTGACCTGCCTGCTCTGTATTTTTCCTCAAGGAGTTTTGTTTCCTTTTCCCTGCCTACCATATTGCCTTTTTGATTTGGCTATAAATGTATAAAAATTAGCAGATAAAGCCAAATCAAAAAACTACCCTTACTAACAAGTTTACAGGCAGGGTATGTATACCAGACCGAAAAATTACATTTGGCTGTAAGTATGGTAAATTGGCAGATAAAGCCAAAGTGAAAAACCGAACCGGATTACAATCATTGCCACAAGCCGCAGCCAGATTTAAACCAATTGCCTCTGCCTTGATAATTTTTTGTAAGCGGATTTCTGAAAACCGCTTATCAAGAAAAACAATTCAGTCAGTAGAAACCTGCATCCACTGAACATTGCAAATTTTACAGGAGGCTTTACTTTTTCTCTTTCCTTTTATGCAAGACGACCTATTTCTTCGGGTTCTATAGTTTTCAGAATGGATTTTTACAAAATGTGTTTAAGCAAATTTAGCGGAAAAGCAAATGAGCGCAACAGTAGGGTGATGTATCAGTTTGCCATGAATTTCATCAATTGTACTGATTATTTCCGGATTCTCATTCACGAAATTTTCGGCTTCATTTGAAACCGATACATTACCAAAAGAGTGGTGAAAAGTAAAAGAATTAAATTACTTCTGACACTGTAAATTTTTAGGATCCATAATCCGATTAAACAAGCGATTGATTTATAACCGGAATTAAAAATTCAATTATCTTAGCTGCAAAACTAATACGTCCTAATTCTGTTGTAAAACGTAAAACAATTTTAAAGAAAGAACCATGAAGCACAATTTCTGTATTTTATTCTTAGCTATTACAATTACATTTTGCAGTTGCGGTCCAGGAAACAACGAGGTTAAGAATTCTGCAACAGACAGCACAAAAAAAGATTCTGTGTTATTGAGTTTTGCTTTTGTGGGTTGCAACAGGGTGCAGTATAATGATGAGGGAAATGATACTGCCACGAACGCATCGACCGCAAATGTAACTGCACTTAAAAGAATATTTACAGAATTGTCTGCAATGAAAAACAAACCTGACATTTTATTTTTTTTAGGAGACATGGTGTGCGCAGAATCTACGACACAACAACTTGATCAGCAACTGCAAGCCTGGGTTAAATTATACTACGACACTAGTTTTAGCATGATCAGTAAATCGGGAATTGAATTAGTTGCAGTGCCCGGAAATCATGAAATGCTTTTTTATGCAAATGGTCTTAAAGTTAAGGGCCACACAGAATTTCCGCTCGAAGGATCTACGCCCGTGTGGATGAAATACATGGGTCCTTTTATGCCGGCAGATCGCGACCGCATTACCGGTGCTGACAGTTCTGTAAATCAAATGACTTTTTCTTTTGTGAGAAAAAACACGGCCTTTGTGCTCATGAATACAGACACGTATAACGCAAATGCAAATCCAACCAAAAAAGATCCATATGGTACAGAGGGCATGATTCCGTTTCAATGGATCACGAACAAGGTTGCGCAGTATAAAAAAGATCCTGCAATTAAAAATGTATTTGTTTTGGGACACAAGCCTTGTTATATAGACGACACTCTAAGAACAGATCATGACGGATTGCCTGATGCGCCCACACTCTGGCCTGCGCTTAGACGAATGGGTGTTTGTGCAATGCTGTCTGCACACTATCACGATTATCAGCGCATGCAACCGGGAGGCGACAGTACTTACCAGGTTATTGCAGGTAACGGTGGCAGCCAGGGTTCTGCAAAATTTTACGGATTCAGTCTTATTAATATAATAAGTAACGGTGATGTAAAATTAATTTCAAAAGGATTTGATGCCGGAAATCCGTATTACCAGGATGTTCCGCAAAATCCTTTCACAATACGGGATAGCAGTATTTTAATACCGGGCAAAAATGAAAATCCGTATAATAATAATTAGGAGGGAATTTTTATTGTTGGTCAAATTATTTTACATGAAATCTCCAGATATCAAAACTGCCTTTTCCCCCTTCTCGGTTTGAGGAGAGATAACCTGTTTCTGTATTCTTCTCAAAAATAATTCCAAGTTCGTCTTGTGCAGAATTGATTGGATATTTCATATTCTCTACATCAAATCTGTTGTTGTCAACATTTTTTTTTGCGCAGTAAATATCATACCCACCCATTCCCATTACCTGGTTGGAAGAAAAATAAAGCGTTGTGCTGTTGCGCTGATACGGAGATTTTTCATCGAAAGCAGTATTGATCTGCGGGCCAAGATTAGTTGGAGTATCCCATTCTTTTTTTCCGTGGTTCCAGCGGGCAATCCAAAGATCGTAACCCCCAAAACCGCCA
>JACMLS010000592.1 GCA_014379485.1 Bacteroidia bacterium
ACGGCTGCTGATAAAAAAACTTATAAAGTAAGTTATAAAGAAATGGTTGTTTACCAGCCAAAATCAAAATCTTACCAGACTGTAAAAGTAATTACCGGTATTGAGTAAGTTGAAAAAAATTCTTGTAATTCAAACAGCTTTTATTGGCGATGTAATACTTGCCACCTCTGTGCTCGAAAAACTGCACGGTCACTATTCTGGCGCAGAAATATTCTTGCTGGTAAGAAAAGGAAACGAATCTTTGTTTGCTGATCATCCTTTTCTGAAAGAAACACTTGTTTGGAATAAACAGCAAGGAAAATATTCTTCGCTTTTTAAAATGCTTAAACGCATTCGTAAAGAGAAATTTGATCTGGTGGTAAATCTTCACCGCCATGCAAGTTCCGGATTTCTATCTGCGTTTTCAGGTTCAAAAAAAATTGTGGGCTTTGATAAAAATCCTTTTTCTTTTTTGTTTACAGGAAAACAAAAGCATATTATTGGCAGAGATTATCATGAAACCGGAAGAAATCACTCACTCATTCGTGAGTTTACAGATGAACATCCGGCCAAACCAAAGTTGTATCCTTCTCCTGAACAAAACGAAAAAGTAAGAATTTACAAGGCTGCAAAATATGTTTGCATGGCTCCGGCTTCTGTGTGGTTTACCAAGCAGTGGCCAGAAAAAAAATGGGTAGACCTGTGCAAAGAGTTTAGCGAAAAAAAGATCTATTTGCTTGGCGGACCCGGCGATAAAGTTTTATGTAACCGCATTGCTTCTGCTTCAGGAAAAGAAAACGTAATAAATCTTGCAGGCGAACTTGATTTTCTTGAATCTGCTTCTTTAATGCGCGATGCAAAAATGAATTTCGTAAATGATTCAGGCCCCTTGCATCTTGCTTCGGCAGTAAACGCACCTGTAACCGCAATTTATTGTTCAACAGTTCCTGAATTCGGATTTTTTCCGCTTTCAGATAAAAGTTTTATTGTGCAGGCAGAAGAAGAATTAGCCTGCAGACCCTGCGGCTTACATGGATTTAAAACCTGTCCGGAAAAACATTTTAAGTGCGGGTTTGGGATTACTGTGCAACAGGTTAAAAATCCGTCGTAATAAAAAATCAATCGTAAATAGTTTTGTAAATTCTTGCGGCTAATTTATAGTTCCTGTACTTTTCTGCAAGCGGGCGGATCATTTGGTAGAGTTGCTCAGAAGAATTTTCTGTAAGCATTTTATTTATTGCAACAACAGAATTTTTAAATTCTTTTTCATTCAGTTCTTTCCATACATAGCCTGCTTTATTTTTTTCTATGATCTCAGAATCGTTAGAAATATTTTGCGTAATGATCACAGGCAAACCAAGTGCCCAATACTCGCCGGTTTTTATTGGAGAACAGAATCTTTTGGTGTACACAGATTTTACAGGACAAATGGCAAAGTCTGCAAGGCCCATATAAACCGGAATTTCTTTATGAGGAACAAATTTTATTACAAAAATAGTTTCAGGAATTCCGGCTTCAGAGATTCTTTTTTTAAGTTTATCTTTTTCTTCATTTGTAAGCAAAAGTATGCGCAGGTTATCTCCCCAAAAATCGTAAGCGGTTTTAAAAAAAGCAAACACTTCTTTGTCAAGATAAATTCCCCCGAATTTTCCGGCGTAAAGCGCAACTGTTTTGCCCGTTAAGCCAAGTTCTTTTAAAAGATTCGCATCTTTTTTGTTCTTTTCAGAAAATTTGTTCAGGTCAACACAGGCCGGTTTTACGGGAAGGTCTTTTGTTTCTACATTGTATGTTTCACTTATATACTTTTCCATTCCGGGAGCAATGGCTATTATTTTTTCTGCATGTTTTGCTATTAATTTTTCATAGCGAAAAAGAATTTTAAATGCGGGCGAATTTTTTTTCCAGGTACCGTTTTCTACCATAGAGCCGGCGTGCGGTTCAAAACTGTCGGCAATTAATTTTATACCTGTGCGTTTGTGTAAAATGTACCCGATCATTCCGGCGGGCGTGCACCAGGTGTGTATTGTGTTTATTTTTTTTTCTTTCGCAAGTTTTTTAAGAACAGAAATATTTTTCAGCCATTTTAAAACCGCCTTGGCCCCAAACGGAAAATAGGGCAGGGGGAAAACAGAAAAATCAGAATCAGTAACTTTTTTTACACTCTCAATCTCTTTGTGATTCTGTTCTAAAGTAACCAGCGTAATAGAAATATTCTCAGGCCCCAGCGATTTAATTAATCTTAAGTAAGGTAGGGTATACGTTTGTATAAGTGCGTCATTAAAACTCCAATAAGTAAATACCAATATGTTGTGTTGGGTTTTCAAATTCAGTTAAACTGTTTTATTGTTTTTTGATTTCTCTTTTGTCTTTCCTAAAAGGAAAACTTCTGAACACCAATTATTATTCTCAGTGCAACTCCGTTTCTCTTTTCCTCCGTGTCAAACTCCTCCCTCGTCCCTCGTCCCTCGCCCCTCATTTATGGTGTATAACCGTTTTTATTTTCCCAATGATCTTTCTTCCAAACACAAGTTTCAGCATAAGCGAAAGCAAATCCTTTTTAATTCCAAGCGATCTCATAGAGCTAAAGATCCATTTAATGCCTGCTCTTTTATCATTGTCAAGGTAAGTATGTATGGCGCAGAAATAAGAAGTAAAACCAATAATTTTTCTTTTTTCAT
>JACMLS010000593.1 GCA_014379485.1 Bacteroidia bacterium
GTAATACCCGGCATTTTTTTTACCAGGTCTTCTGTACTTGCATCTTTATTTACTTTAAAAGCATCTGCATTATAAATAGTAGTGTCTCCTTTTTGTTCTTGCCGTGTCTGCGTACCTTCTACTTTTACTTCTTTTAAAAAACGCGGATCCTCAACAAGTGCAACTCTTCTTAAAAAAACGGGTTTGTCTTCTATGTTTATTTCTTTTTCAAATGTAATATAGCCCGTATAAAAAACTTTCAGTTTGTATTTGCCCGGTGCAACATTCATAAAAGCAAATTTTCCAATAGAGTCTGAAACATTTTTTTCAAATTTTGCGGTGTCTGGCCAGCTGAATAAAGCAACAAGAGCGCCTGAGATCTTTGAACTGTCTTTGGCATCTATTAATCTGCCCCGCACAAAAAGATTCTGGGCGCTTATGGTCTTGCACGAAAAAATGATGAGAAAGAAAATTACGGAAGTGATTATTTTTTTCATAATGGGATTTACTGTCTGATCTGATCGTTTTTAATTAATTTTTTTGTTGAAGAATCCGTGCTCTTTACGGGCGCTCATTGCACTCATAATAGCAGAAAATTTTTCGAGTTGCTCAGTAGTGCAAATAGAACGCACCTGGAAAACTTTTTCTATACGTATGCGGTTAAATTCTCTCATAGTATTACTTATACAAAGCGAAAGAGAATCTAATTTCACCTTATCGGGATTTGTTGAGTACAATTCTTTGCTGAATGCTGTTTTAAATTTTTCGCTTTCAGAAAAAATACTGTCTTTAACAAGATTAATTGTTGTTTCCATTTTTTCGAGTTTGCTTTTTTGTTCTGCAGAAAATCCGAGCGTATCAGCTATAAAAGCAGCATGAAGAAAAGAAGGACCTTTGTGGTTTCCTCTTCCCTCAAATTGTGCGTGCGGGTTTTCTGAAAAATTCCGGTGTTGGCGGTGCCCGTGTCCGCGCATAAAACCAAAGATCAACACCAGGTTTACTGCAATAAAAAACAGGGCTATAAAAAACCAGGTTTTCTGATTAGAAAAAATGCTCATGACTTATTCGTTAAAAGTTAAAATTAAATTATCCTGATCGCTTGTTTCATCGGTGTCTGCACCAATCTCTGTTTTATTTTGAGCAGAAGCAGAACCTGAATCATCTGTTGTTTTTTGCAGGTAATTATTCAGCAATAATCCTGAAAAAATTCCGATCACCAGTACCGCCGCAATTCTGAAAGTTGCAAGTAAAACCGGCGATAAAGTTTTTACAGGTGTTTCTTTTTGTTTTAGTCTGGAAATAATTTTATCAGCAAGAAATGGATTTACTTCTGCCTTCTTTAAATTTTCTGATTGGCTGAACCATTCTTTTGTTTCAGCAAGCAGTAAATTACATTGGCTGCAATTTTCAAGATGCTTGTTTAGTGAGGTGGTTTCTTCTTTTGAAAGCTTGCCTTGGCAAAAGTCAAAAAGCCGGCCTTTTAAATGATCACATTTCATGATTTTGGTGTGTTTCTGAGTATTAGACAATAGATTTCAGAAAAACTTGCGGTCTGATAAGAAATATTTATTTAATATGCTCAGAAAGGCTTTTTTGCAGGTTAGATTTTGCCCTGAAAAGCAGAGATTCAACAGACGAAATACTCAGTTCCATGATCTCGCCAATCTCTTTATA
>JACMLS010000594.1 GCA_014379485.1 Bacteroidia bacterium
AAATTATGTTCAGGATTTCCGAAACCAGCAGAGTGCCCTCCTAAAATAAAATTTCCGTCAGGCAAAACTACAATGTTCTTTGCTTCTTCATAATCCGGACTACCAAAAATATATTCGTGCAAAGAATCTAAATTTGAATTTATTTCTATCACATCAAAATCTGAATTTCCGTTTTTATCTGTGCCGCCCGAAATGAAAAAATTCCCGTCGGGTTTTTGCATAATGTGTGCATAGCCCTGATTTACATTATTGCCAAATGTTTTAGAAGAAATAATAGTTCCCGCCGCATCTAATTTAATGAGCCAGTGATCCAGCAATCCGGCACCCGAACTGTTTGTACTTGCAGAAACAATATAAGTTCCGTCAGAAAGCTGAATGGAATTAATGCCCAGGTCAGTTGTAATTCCGCCATATCTTTTTTCCCACTCTACCAAACCACTTACGCTGAGTTTAAGTAACCAAACATCTTCTGCACCGGCAGAATTTGATTGTGTAAAACCGGTAATTAAAAATCCTCCGTCAGCAGTTTTTAAAATGGAATTAAAATAATCATCTCCGCTTCCACCAAAAGTTTGCTGCCAGAGTATTTCACCGGTATTACTCACATTTACCAGCCAGCCATCGTTTCCGCCGGCACCAACTCCGTTTGTGTAACCAACGCACATTACAGATTCAGAAGTATTCACAGTTGCATCAACAAGAATATCGGTTCCGTTTGTGCCAACAGTTTTTTCAAAAGAAGGAAGTTTATAAGGCACGATCTCTTTATCCTTCGTGCAGGAAAAAAGAACCAAAAAACAACCTGCTATCAGAAATTTAATTTTCATTGTAGTTAACCTAAATAAATAAATTTTGCTCTCTGATTTAAGACAAAAAGAGGTAAGATATATCCCGATAAATTATCGGGAGGGCTTGTTAAGCTTTTCTGAAGGAAAGTCCTCGTGCACCAGTCTTATATCTACTTGTCTTATATCTTATATCTTATATCCATCGTTCGTTGATCTAAAACAGTTAACTCACTTCCCATTAATCGTCCGCCTCGTCTCAAGCGTAGAAGCCATGTCCAACTTAAAATTGTGCGGAATAGAATCTATCGCATCCATAATTTCATTTAAGTTATCACTTGTAACAAGGATCATGCGCGTTGGTTTAAAGTTAGCCATTCCCCTGAAATAATTGGTGTAGTGTCTTCGCATTTCAATGATTCCCATTTTTTCTCCTTTCCATTCTACTGATTTTTGCAAATGGGTCTTGCAAACTTCTACACGTTGTTCTAAAGTTGGTGGCGCAAGATGCTCTCCGGTTTTTAAAAAATGTTTTACTTCGTTAAAGAACCATGGATTTCCTATCGATGCTCTTCCGATCATAATTCCATCTACAGCGTATTTTTCTTTATAGGCTTTCACTTTTTCAGGTGAGTCAATATCGCCATTGCCAAAAATAGGAATTGTAATTCTTGGATTGTTTTTTATTTCTCCAATTAAAGTCCAGTCTGCATCGCCTTTATACATTTGTGTGCGGGTTCTGCCGTGTATGCTTATTGCCGCAACACCAATGTCTTGCATGCGCTCTGCCACTTCCAAAATGTTTTTTGTTTTCTCGTCCCAGCCTAATCTTGTTTTAATTGTCACCGGTAATTTTGTTGAATTAATAACAGCTTTTGTAAGGCGAACCATTAATTCAACGTCTTTTAAAACTCCGGCGCCTGCGCCTTTACAAACTACTTTTTTTACGGGGCAACCAAAATTTATATCTACAATATCCGGATTTGTTGCGTCTACAATTTTAGCAGCGAGTCCCATTGCATCTTCGTCGCCACCAAAAATTTGTATTCCTACCGGACGCTCGTAATCAAAAATGTCTAATTTTTTTCTGCTCTTCATGGCATCCCTGATCAATCCTTCGCTCGAAATAAATTCCGTATACATGAGATCAGCTCCGTTCTGTTTGCACACATGGCGAAATGGCGGATCGCTCACATCTTCCATAGGCGCAAGCAACAAAGGAAATTCTCCCAGTTCTATATTTGCAATTTTAACCACCTTTTTCAGTTATGAATTGTGAATTTTGAGTTGTGAGTGTGAAATTGAGTTTTGAATTAATCAAATGTGAAAAAATTGCAATTCGTAACATTCGTACCTATTCGTTATTCGTAGTTTATTGTGAAATATTTGTAATTCGTAATATTCGTACCCATTCGTAATTCGTAGATTATTACCTTTGCAAAGATACTTATTATTGTTTGTATGAATGAAATTACACGTAAAAGCAAACCTTTGTGGGCACAGTGGCTGTTTGTTTTTGGTTGGCTGGCTGTAATTGTTGGTTTAAGCAGCATTGGCGATGGTTCTGACGATAGTAAGGTTGCTGAAGGGCTAACACCCGGGGTCATGCGTTTTTCTGCGGTGTTTCAGGATATTTTAATTTTTATTTCTCCCGTTATCGTTTACGCATTTCTTTTCAGAAGCGAAAGATTTTCACTGCTCACTTTAGGAAAGCGAATTCACCCACTTTGGTTCTTAAGCGCAATTTTTGTTGTCTTTTTTTCACTACCCCTCGTTTCATGGCTCGGAGAAATAAATTCTGAAATTAAAATTCCGGCATCTCTGCATTCAATGGAAGACTGGATGAAAACCAAAGAAACTGCAGGTAGTAAAATGACGGAATTATTGTTGGCCGATAGAACCACTGTAGGGATCATTTCAAACATTTTGGTAATGGCTTTGCTGGCGGCTTTTTCTGAAGAACTATTTTTCAGGGGAATGATGCAAAGATTGCTGATCGATACAAAAATAAATGCTCATGTGGCCATCTGGATCACCGCAATTATTTTCAGCGCCATACACATGCAGTTTTACGGATTTTTTCCCCGTATGGTGCTGGGTGCATTTTTAGGATACCTGTTTTATTTTACCGGAAGTTTATGGATCAGCATTATAGCACATTTTTTAAACAATGCACTTTATGTTGCCATCTCTTATTTTTCTGAAGAGACCAAAGTAAATCCACTCGAAAAATCTCCTGAAGATCCGGACATGCAGATCTCCTGGTCAATGGCTGCTTTAAGCGCAATGCTTGTTATTGGTGTTTTTATCTTTTTAAAAAGAATGAATCCAAAGGAAGAAATGACCTGATCTTTTTATTTTTTTTAGCAAAAAGCAGCGGAGTCCCGTTTTCGATAAGCGGTTTTGCTTTTTGGATTTTTGGCGAAATCGGGAGTAAAATTTATTATCTTTAGAACGTATTTAAACCCTTTTACTATGTGTGGAATTGTAGGATATATCGGAACAAAAGAAGCTTATCCCATTATTATTAAAGGCCTGCACAGGCTTGAGTATCGTGGTTACGACAGTGCCGGTGTGGCGCTGATTGGGAATAAAGGAGCGTTAAATGTGTATAAATGCAAAGGAAAAGTTTCTGACCTTGAAAAATTTACTGAACAAAAAGATAAGAGCGGAAACATTGGAATGGGTCATACGCGCTGGGCTACCCACGGAGAACCTAACGATATAAATGCCCATCCGCATTATTCAGAAACCAAAAACCTGGTGCTGATTCATAACGGAATTATTGAAAATTACGCAGCAATAAAAGAGAATTTAATTAAGCGCGGTCATACCTTCGAAAGCCAGACAGATACTGAAGTGCTTGTGCATTTTATTGAAGAGATCAAAGAAAAAGAAGGTATGAAATTAGGCAGGGCTGTAATGGCGGCCTTGCAACAGGTGGTTGGAGCCTATTCAATTGTAGTGATGGATAAAAACAATCCAGATGAACTGGTGGCTGCAAAAAAAGGAAGCCCAATGGTAATTGGTATTGGCGATAATGAGTTTTTTATTGCATCAGATGCATCGCCTATTGTTGAGTACACAAAAAATGTGGTTTACCTGGAAGACGAAGAAGTAGCCATTGTATCGCGCGGAAAAGAATTAAAGATCCGCACCATTCGCGATAAAGAAATTACGCCTTATGTGCAAGCGCTTGAAATGGAACTGGAAGCCATTGAAAAAGGAGGCTATCCGCATTTTATGCTCAAAGAAATTTATGAGCAGCCCCGCAGTATTAAAGACAGTATGCGTGGCCGTTTAAATGCAGATAAAGGAATTGTGCAGTTGGGCGGAATTGTGGACCACGAAGCAAAATTTTTAAAAGCAAAAAGAATTATTTTTATTGCCTGCGGTACATCCTGGCACGCAGGTTTAGTGGGAGAATATTTATTTGAAGATCTTGCGCGCATTCCGGTTGAAGTGGAATACGCATCTGAATTCCGTTACAGAAATCCGATCCTATACGAAGATGATATTGTAATTGCAATTTCGCAATCAGGAGAAACTGCAGATACACTTGCTGCTATTGAACTTGCAAAGTCGCGTGGCGCAACAATTATTGGTGTGTGTAATGTTGTTGGTTCTTCTATTGCACGCGCAACTCATGCAGGTTCGTATACACACGCCGGACCTGAAATTGGTGTGGCTTCTACAAAAGCGTTTACTGCACAAGTAACAGTTCTTACATTAATGGCATTGCACATTGCACATAAAAAAGGAACCATCACACAATCTCGTTACAGACAGCTTTTATACGAGTTAGAAAGTATTCCTAAAAAAGTAGAAAGCGTTTTAAAATTAAACGACCAGGTAAAATACCTTGCCGGAATTTTTAAAGACGTTCGTAATTTCTTGTATTTAGGAAGAGGATATTCTTTTCCGGTTGCATTAGAAGGCGCTTTAAAACTGAAAGAAATTTCTTACATACATGCAGAAGGATACCCGGCTGCAGAAATGAAACACGGACCCATTGCTTTAATAGATGAAGAGATGCCTGTTGTTGTTATTGCAACCAAAGGCGCCAACTATGAAAAAGTGGCAAGTAATATACAGGAAGTAAAAGCACGCAAAGGAAAATTAATTGCCGTTGTTACAGAAGGAGACAAAGAAGTAAAATCTGTTGCAGATTATACAATTGAAATTCCTGAAACAGACGAGTGTCTTGTTCCGTTATTGTCTGTTATTCCATTACAATTGCTTTCGTACCACATTGCAGTAATGCGTGGTTGCAACGTAGATCAGCCAAGAAATTTAGCGAAGAGTGTTACTGTGGAGTGATTGTCCCACTTCGACAGGGCTCAGTGTGGCAATAACAAACTGTCACCCTTCGGCTCCGCTCAGGATGACAATTTGATTTTTTCCGGCTTTATCTTATCGAAGTTTTGACAATTGTTCTCAAAAAACACCTAACTTTCCCACTCCTAAATTTTTTTATGAAAAAAATCATTTTATTTTCTGCAGTTTTAATTCAATTGTGCGGAATTGTTGTTGCACAGAATACAACAGAACAAAAATCAACAAAATCTATTTCTGTTGCAGGTGGTGTAAATTATGCAAAGTATTACAATAAAAATAGTTACGACGATTCATATTTAACGGTAAGCAATAAACCGCGTATGAATTTTGAATTGCAGTTTACTTCTATGTTTTCAGAGAGCGTTGGTTTTTCTGTTGGGCTTGTTTACAATCAGTATTACATGCAATCTGCCTGCAGAGGTTTTTATAAAACAAAAGAAACATATGCCGATTATTATGGAGATCTATATCATAAAGGATACATGGCGCAGTACACCGAAACTGTAAAATTCAATGCAGTTGAGTTTCCCCTCTTATTTAATTTCAAACTGGGAAAAGGTAAAACAAAACTGAATTTTGATCTTGGATTGATTCCGGGTGCATCTGTTGGCGCCAAAGTTTATGGAGAGGGAGAACTAAAAAAGATCGGGTACTATCCAACCAATTACCAGGACGTTTACATTTCTGTTGAAAATGATCCGTATTATGATTGGGGAACGGTAACCAAATCACGCACAACAGATTTAGAAGTTCAGAAATTATTTTTGTCTTACGGAGGAGGGATTGGATTTACTTCTGATGTAACAGAATCTTTTTTTGTGAAAGTACGTTTGTTCTACACAAAAAGTATTTCAGATGTTACGGCCAAAGATCAAAGAGATAAACAATACGCCAATCTTCTCGAAGAAAAAACCTCGTATCAAAAATCATCCTTAAAAGGTGCAGGATTGAATATTGGTTTTGGAATTCATTTGCAGTAGTTGTTTTGCAAAAACAATTCGTTTAAAACCCTGTCATACTGAACCCGCCGAAGCATGACTACAAACTCCAGTAATTAATCCCCTTAAGTTTATTCCTGTAAACACCTTTAATGTCTACCAAAATTCCGTTTGATGAAAGAATGGATTTAAAGAATTTTTCGTCGTGGTTTGTGTATTCTTTGTGTGAGACGGCAACAATTACTCCGTCGTATCCTTTTCCCATTTTATTTAAACCAAAACCGTATTCGTGTTTAAGTTCTGCAGAATCTGCGTGCGGATCTATTACTTCTACTTTTACTCCGTAGGTTTTTAATTCTTTAATAATATCGGCAACTTTAGAATTGCGGATGTCGCTTACGTCTTCTTTAAAAGTTGCGCCCATTACCAGTACTTTTGATTTGGCAATATTTTTTCCGGCGGCAATAATTTTCTTAACGCAATTTTTTGCAACGTAACTGCCCATAGAGTCGTTTACAAATCTTCCGCTGTTAATGATCTTGGCGTGGTAACCCAAAGATTCTGCTTTGTAAGTGAGGTAGTAAGGATCTACGCCAATGCAATGTCCTCCCACTAAGCCGGGAAAAAATTTAAGAAAATTCCATTTTGTTCCCGCAGCTTCCAGCACGTCGTAAGTAT
>JACMLS010000595.1 GCA_014379485.1 Bacteroidia bacterium
GGAATAAGCGGAATAATTGAAGTGCAAAGTACTTCTGATAAGGAATAAATAAATCCTTCATCATTTTTATCGTAAGAGGAAGAAAGAACAGAAGATAAAATTTTCGCAGTTACATTTTCAGCAACTGAAGCGTCTATTTTAAATAAAGAGAGCATGTTACTGAGCCATGCATGCATTTCAAGATTTCTGTTCTGAATAATGAAAACAAGAAATTCTTCGTCGTTCATGAACAAGGCAGGGTTTTGTTTTATCCAATCCTGCGCAAGTGTGTTTGCTTCTTTAATTTTGCAGGCGAGTAAAGCCGCAACTAATTTTTTATCGGGTTGTTCTTTGTTATAACGTTCTGCTGCCAGTTCAAATCCAAGACGCTGAACTTTTTCTGAATCAGAGCTCAGCAATGAAATAATAATGTCTGTTCCGGCTTTTTCTCTGAAAGAAGGATTGTCTCTGAAAACCTGTACAGCGAATTCAAGAACGAATGCGCATTTACTTGTTCCCAATAAAAGCAGAATTTCCTCAGGCGCTTCATTCCACAAATAAGGAAAAGCTTCTTCTCTTGCGTTGATAAATGGTTTACCGGGTTCAAAAGGCGCAACACAAACAAGTCTTGTTTTTTCAGAGTTGAGTTTGTAACGGATGCTATTCTTAAATAAAATGAAATAGAAAGCCCTGTTGTAGGAATAAGAATCGAAGAAAGTTGTTTTTGTCTGCTGTTCGTAGGTACGTGTTGCCTGATTGTATTTATAATCTGATTTTACTGTTTTTTGAGGTGAGGCATCGTTTACTTTATCGCTGAACTGCAACAGGATCTGTGTTGCAAGTTTGGTGTACGATTGCGAATGGTCTTCGCCCAACCTGTTAAGTGTGCGGACAGTTCTTGAAACAAAATATTTTTTTGTGTTTTTTGAAAAGGCAAGTACACTGTCTTCTTTTTTAAGTTCTTCTTTAATCTTGATCCATCTTCCGTTCATGTACATGCCGGCTCCTGTAAAATTCTCTTTTTGTCGTTCTATCTTCACGGCAAGTAAAGCAAGTACGGTTGTATCCTCAATCATTTCTGCCACTTTGTAAATTCGTCTTATAGAACGGAATGTTCCCGCACTAAGCGAAAGTTTTGAAAGATGCTTGAGAACGATTTTTTTCAATTCCTCATCGTGAAGAGAAAGCAGGTAGAGCCTGTAAATTAATTTATTTGCCGAAACCCTTAATTCATTAAAGGCCTCATCAAGAAATTTATCTAAGTCGGTATATTTTTTTTCTGAATAAAGTTGTTTGATGCTTTGCGGAAGTGCTTCAGAAATTTCGAAACGTAGTAATTCTCTTTCCTTTTCGTCGCAGATATTCAATAAGGCCGCTTGCACAGTTTCTTTTAAGTAGTTGGCGAGTGTTTCTCTTTTGTATGCGTCGCGCAGAAAGAGAATTGCTTCAGTATCTGTTCCGCAACGTGCTGCCAGATAAACTACTGAGTAAATTGTAAAATCGTTTTGTTTTTGCTGAAGAATTTTCAGCATTTCAGGAATAGCTTCTTTTATTTTCAGTTCGCCGGCGCGCCACACAATCCGCGATATAGGCCAGGTTTCATGTTCCTCGCCATTCAAAAAAGTTTTAAGGTGTTTTAGAATGGTTTTCTTTTGAGCGCTCAGTTCATCTTTATCAGCGCCGTTAGACGTTTTTACAACAAAAACGGGTGTTTCATTTTGTTCGCGATAACCTTTCTTTCTTTTTTCAGCTTCCAGTTCATCAAAAACTTTTGTCGCATCGGCCATTGAAACCGGAAAAATGGTTTTGGTTCCATCTTTCAGATTCGCCCCTCTTTTTCCGTAGCGGAAATTTACAACGTAAGTGGCATCACCGGCTTCGCACAGATCAATCTCATAGACTTTATCTGAAGTTCCTTCCTGAAAAAAAAGTTTTATCTGCCTTATAAGTTTCAAAATATTCTCCGCTTTTACAGGTGCAAAATAGAGATTAATTCGGATTAAGGAAAATCACCGGGAAAATAAACAGGTACGTTTGCCGAATTTTTTCAACATTTGAGCAGGTTATGAACGTATTAATGTCTGTTTTAAGGTTGAATTTTTAAACAGTTTTTTTCTCGGTGAAATCACTTAAAGGATTTCTTAACTTAGATTTAATTTTCTATGAGAATAAAATTTCATTTTTTCATTTTCCTTTTTTTTATTTCGATGTCTTCTTACGGGCAAGAGATAAAATTTCATTCAGCCGTTGATACTTTATCAATAAACGGTTTTTCTTTTGTTTTTAAAGTGCAGAGATCTTACAGCGAGTATTCTCCAATGGCAAAGGACACTGTCTTGTTGATTTACCGGCTTGAGAAGGGGAAGGAAAAATTATTGGTAAAACATTTCCTTTATATGTGGAGCGCGGATTGCAATAATGTTTTTCGTGATTATGGTAAGGTTGAGATAAATGAAGATAAAATAATTCTGACTACTGATTATACGCAGCAAAGAAGTGATCCTATTCCAGATTACCGAAAGAGAATCTACAAAGTGAATGAAAAAGGGCAATTGATCCTTTTGAGTGATAAGGAAGGGCGGTATTGATTTATTACTTTATATGGATGCAGGCAAAAAAGTTCTAAGCCATTCAACTGCGTCTTCGGATTGAGAAAATACTCTTGTTGGCCGGCCGGGCTTATTGAATTTGAGATAGATATTTCCGATCATTTTATGGCCGAGTGTGGCCGCAAGGTAAGCATCAGCACTTGCATAAGGACAAGAATCTTTCAGTGCCCAAAACTCACGCGTTTCTACAGGCGGAATTGCAAATTCATCAAAGGTGATCAGCAACGGAGCTTTTTTGTAGTCTGTCATTTTTCCCATTACCACATTAAATTTTTTTAAAGACTCTACATTAAAGTCAACGCTGCTTGATGTGTGAGAATGTATAATACCGTCGCTTCGTAATTTAATGGTAAAGGCTTCGCAGATCTCTGTGGCCAGAATTTTTATTGGTATATCTTGATGTGTGCTTTTCAATTTACAAGAAATTTAAAATTTACAGCAGAACAAGTTTGGTTCCCTCTACTATAAATTTAGAAAATTTCTTAGATAAATGCAATAAAAACGGCCATTAATTGGCATAATGATCCGCTTATTCTATGAGAAGTATGGTTATGGCAATTGACGTCTTACCTTTTCTCATAAATTTCGTATGGCGCTTTTTCGTAGTCAGGCTGCAGGTCAATTGATCTGGTAGTTATTTTCCTGATCTTAAAATTCAGTGTTTCGCCTGATTTGTATTCTTTCCGGAAATTTGTTTTCATGTTTACCTGCAGGTTGTAGTCTTTGTCAGGTATCAATATATAGTTCAATGCTTCGTATCCAATGTACCTTGCACAAAGAGTTAAACTATCTGATGATCTGGGAAATTTAATTGTGCAATTCCCGTCAAGATCCGTTGCTTTTCCGGCAATTACACTGTCTTTTTTGTTTTTGAAAGTGATAGTAACGAAAACAAGTGATTCGTTTAACTTTTTATCGTAACAGCTTATTTTAATTTCTATGCTGTCATTTTGAGAAGTCTTTGTTTCCGCAATAACATAACCTGATTTTTCATTGCTGCTATCTGTTTGAAAATTGAGATTTAAATTTTGCCCGTTCAGTTTGTAAATACCCTTTCCTTTGTGAATGCTCGTACAGTCATGATAGTCGTATTCAAATCGGTTGTTTTCCAAAAAAGTAATGCATTCCGACCCAAAACCGTAGTGGTGGCAATATTCTCCTTTAAGTTGCCCGAATGTGTGGGCTGGAAAAACAGAAAGGAATAAAAAAATTATCA